>DATECO010000117.1:0-4014 GCA_035286865.1 Nitrospiria bacterium
CAGCAGGAACGACACAACCATGAATAGGCAAAGCTTGACGCTACGTATCAGGAGATGTTGGCTAATCATGAGGAAGAAACCCTCGCGGCCTCATGGTGTGGAAATCAGTTGCTTTAGCCATCGGAAAAGCCCTTTCGGGACCCTTCCCGACTCTCCGCAACTCTCGCGGGGTTCTGTCCCTTCAATAAATGCCTCCAGGATACCCTCAGGACAGTCCTTTGTAGAGAGGAGGCCAGTCTTGGGGTCAATCTTCTTAAAGACAATCCTCGGGGGTGCATTGAAGTTGCTGATCGGTAGGCCTACCATGGACCGCTTCATAAATTCTGTCCAGAGTGGCAAGGCCGCCTGTGCACCAGTCAGGCGTATCTCTCCTCCTCCCGATCCGCCTACCATTTGCCCGGCGCTCTGACTGGCCGGAACTGCGAGGTCGAACCCGACCCACACCGCGGCCAGGAGATCCGGGGTAAAACCTACAAACCAGGCATCCTTATAGTCACTCGTGGTCCCTGTCTTGCCCGCGACAGGCCGGTCAAAGCCCAAGGCCCGAACTCCCCGGGCCGTCCCCCTATCCACCACGCCCTCGAGAAGATAGGTCAGCAGATAGGCCTGTTGTGCTGTAAGGGCGGGGGTCATCTCCAGGCCCCTTCTTTCCAGGACCTGACCGGTGTCATCCACCACCTCCTTGATTGCGAGGGGTTCCACTTTCATTCCGCCATTGGCGATCACGGCGTAGGCAGAGGCGATCTCTAAAGGCGTCACCTCGGAGGTCCCCAGGGCCAGAGAGGGGACATTACTCAAGGGGCTCTGGATTCCCATGGCACGCGCCGTAGAGATCACCCGGTCTATTCCTATCTCCTGGCCAATCCTGGCGGTTGCCACATTAAGAGACTGTTCCAGGGCCGTTCTTAGTGTGACGATTCCATAATAAGTCTTGTCATAATTCTGAGGATTCCAGATTCCATCTCTCGATCTTAGAGTAAAAGGGGCATCCTCGATGAGAGTTGTGGCTGTATAAGGCAACCCTCCCTCCGTGACCGATTGGCTCAAGGCCGCTGCATAAACAATGGGCTTGAATAAGGAGCCAGGTTGACGCCTTGCCTGAGTGGCACGGTTGAACTGACTGACCTGGTAGTCCCTCCCTCCCACCATGGCCTTGATATGACCCGTCGGGGGTTGAAGCACAATCAGGCAACCCTGTAGGCTCTGCTTTGGGTCATCACGCCGCAGGTGGGGATATCCATTCTCAAGCCCTTTCAGACCCTTGACAAGCGCCTCCTCGGCCAGTCGCTGTTGCTGCATATCCAGTGTGGTGAATATTCTTAAACCTTCAGAGGTCAGGGCTTCCGGAGGATAATTCTCGGTGAGTTGCTGCCGGACAAAGTCTATAAAGTAGGGGGCTGCTGGCCCCTGCTGCATAGGGGGATGCTGAGGCAGTTTTTCCTTGAAGGCCTGGCGGTACTCAGATAGACTGATCTTTTTGAGGTTCAGCATACGATCCAGCACCGCCGCTCTCCCGACCCTCGCCCGCTCCGGGTGGTCATAGGGGGAAAAGGTATTCGGTGCCTTAATCATGCCTGCGATCATGGCTGACTCTCCCAAGGTCATGCCCTGAGGGTCCTTTCCGAAATAAAAGCGCGAGGCCTCCCCTACGCCGTAGATCCCCATCGTCCCACTCTGACCGAGGTAGATCTCATTGAGATAGGCCTCTAGGATCTCCTCCTTGGGATAGCGCCACTCAAGCAGCACCGCCATGAAGACCTCGTTGAATTTTCGTACCAGTGTACGCTCCTGGCTCAGAAAGAAGTTCTTGACCAGTTGCTGGGTCAGGGTGCTCCCTCCCTGAACAATGGCCCCCTCCTTCAAGTCCACCCATAATGCCCTGGCAATACTCCGTGGGTCTATACCCCTGTGGTGATAGAAGCGGTTGTCCTCAACAGAAAGAATGGCCTCGATCAGGTGATGGGGCAACTCATCCAGTCGGACCAGATCCCGCTCCTCCCAGGTCTCGTCAAAAAAAGCGGCCACCAGTTCTGGCTCTAGCTCCACCACGGCAAGTGTCCCCTGCCTTTTAGGCTCGATCATCCTTGTGATCCTGCCATTCTCCAGAACGAGACGCAGGAGAAAACCCTTGAAGGCATGGTCGGGATAGGAAAAGTCGTGAAGAAAGATCTCCAGACTGCTTGGCTCCAGGTGATATTCACCGGTGCGTAGAGGCAGGCCCGAGACCGAATGGTAGCCCAGTCGTCTGAGTCGTTCCAGCAGATGGGTCCCGGCTAGGTCCTGACCTGGATAGAGGGCAAAGGAGTCGGAATAAACCTTGGACGGGAGTCTCCAGCGTTTGCCTTCGAAACGCTCCGTTACAATAACATATAAGACCACCAGATAAACGGTAAAGAATATCCCCAGGCCTGCACTGACCCACAGGCCCAGTTTAAGTCCCCTTTTCCACCGCCGAGGTCTTCTTGTCCTCTTGCGTGTAAGCCAAGGCATAAGCCTCTTCACTTCAGGTTTCGCTTATAATGCTAAATTTTAATTTTGGCACAATAAGGTAAAAACTGCAAGGCTCGGTTTGAATGCACCAGGGTCACGTCATTGTCTACTGTAAGGAATTGAAATGCCCAACTATATTAGCATTACATCGAATTGGAGTGATTGTCATTCCCATGAAGCTTGTCCCCGCATGCTTTAAGCGGGGAATGGGAATCCAGTATTTGCAATGATTCTGGATTCCCGCTTGCGCGGGAATGACATCGGAGGTTGGGTAGTCCTGCACAGAGCCATACGCTACTACCTGGAGTAACTGAAGTCAAGTGGATACCCCTTAAAGCGTCTATTAGGGCCGCTGATCCGCGGGGACGTACTTTAGCCCCCTGGGCCCATTGTAGGCACAGCGAGGACGGATGAGGCGGTTATTGTCCTGCTGCTCGATCACATGGGCACACCATCCTGTGATCCGGCTCATAACAAAGATGGGTGTATAAAGCTCCAAGGGCAGATCCATGAGGTAAAAGGTAGAGGCCGAATAGAAGTCCAGGTTGGGGTAAAGGTCCTTTTCCTTCCTCATGGTCTCCTCAATGATGCAAGACATTTCGTACCACTTTGTTCCCCCGGCTCGTTCCCCCAACTCCTTGCTAAAACGCTTGATCACTAAAGCCCTGCTATCCCCCTTTTTATAAACCCGGTGGCCAAATCCTGGCACCCGTTTCTTTTTACCCAGGGCTTCTTGGACCCAGCCTACGGCACTCTCGGGCCGATTAATCTCAAGGAGCATGCGCATCACCTGCTCGTTCGCCCCTCCATGTAGCCGGCCCTTCAGAGTCCCAATCGCAGAGGTAATGGCCGAATAAAAGTCCGAGAGGGTTGAGGCGGTCACGCGTGCTGAAAAGGTGGAGGCGTTGAATTCATGTTCAGCATACAGGATCATCGAGGTGTTGAAGGCCTTGATGATGAATCCATCAGGAACCCGGCCAGTCAGCATCCGGAAGAAATTCTGGCAGTGGGAAAGCTGCGGATCGGGAGCAATAGGAGGCTGGTCGTGCACATGTTTATAGTAGGCGGCAATGATCGTGGGAATGATTGCCGTGAGGCGGATCGCCTTGCGGAGATTGGCTTCGTGTGAGTGATCTGTGGCAGTGGGATCCAGGCACCCTAGCATAGAGATCGCGCTTCGGAGGGCATCCATGGGGTGAGTCGAGGCAGGAAGCAGTTGGAATAGAGTCAACAGTTGGCCCGGAAGTGCACGGTTCTGTGAAAGGTGTATCAGGAATGCATCCAAATCAGCCCGACTGGGCAGTCTACCGATGAACAAGAGATAGGCCAGTTCCTCAAAAGTAGCCTGTAGGGACAATTCCTCTACCGAATATCCACGGTAGAGGAGTCCTCCCGTCTCGGGGTCCACATCACAGATTGACGAGATGCCGGCGAATACCCCCTCCAGACCGGGATGATAGATTGGGGGTTGTAAGGTCAAATCGGTCTTCTCCTTTTCCTCTTGCGTGAATTATTTCTGGATAA
>DATECO010000118.1:0-5899 GCA_035286865.1 Nitrospiria bacterium
TCTCCGAAACCCCTTTCTATAACTTTAGAAATTATATCATACGCGACAAGCACCTGCAAAAAAATGAAAGGTCGAAGAGTGTCGATTATATCTGAAACGTGGCAACCACCGGGGCATGGTCCGAGGGCTTTTGCTGTGTGCGGGGCTCCTTGTCGATATCGCAGGCAATGCAGCGGGCGGCGAGTGCGGGCGTTGCCCAGATATGGTCGATTCTGAGTCCCATATTTCGGCGAAAGGCATTCATCCGATAGTCCCACCAGCTATACTGGCCTCCCTCTTCGTGATGGAGACGAAATACGTCCACCAGCCCCCATGCCTTCAGTACGGCCAAGGCCGCTCGCTCCTCTGGGTGGAATAAGATTTCACCGTCCATTGCCACCGGATCATAAACATCACGGGCCTCCGGGGCTATGTTAAAATCTCCGACCAGGGCGAGAGGAGCCTTTGGCGTAGAGCTGCTTTCCAGATGTCGGCGTAATTGGGCGATGAAATCAAGCTTATACGCAAATTTGGGAGATCCCACCTCAGAACCGTTGGGAAAATAGACATTGATTAACCGGATGCCGCCAAGGGTGGCTGACATGAAGCGTTTCTGTAGGGCATCAGGATTCTCCGCAAAGTCGAAACAAACATCAGTGAAAGGGAGCGCTGATATGATGGCCATACCGTTGTATGACTTTTGACCTGTAAAGCTGACCTCATATCCCAGCTTATAGAAGCTCTCCTTGGGGAATTGCACATCCGGGGTCTTAGTTTCTTGAATACAGAGAACCTGAGGCTGGTGCTTTTCAAGCCAGTCCAATACAGTTTCCAGGCGCATACGGATAGAGTTGACGTTCCATGTCGCGATTTTAATTTGGAGCATTGGTTATAATCTTGCAACTTGAGGCAGCCCGCCTAAGGCCGGCTGATGGCTGCTTTTCTTGTGGCGCATTCCTATTCGTTGATCGCGGAATGTCTTTTACCACACTTGGGAACAAGTAAGCAAGACCGTTGATACTCCTTATAAGAGCAGAGGCCAGCATCCTGCAGGATACGCGGTCTTGATTCTTGTGGTTTCTTTTAATACACTATGGATGCCCCGGGCATACAGGATCTCCGGGGCCAATAGTCTTTTTGGTCTGTTAAAAGAGATGGGATTTCACAGGGTGAAAGGGTCTTGAGAGTGTATTCTCTGCCCCGAAAGGGAATTGCCTGGGGAGTTCATTTGTATACCGCCCTGGGTTCCCTGGTGGGTTTTCTTTCGCTCCTGGCCGTCTATCGAGAGAGGCCACGGGAGGCCTTTCTATGGATGATGGTTGCCGTAATCATCGATGGGACGGACGGTCTTCTGGCGCGATGGGCTAAGGTGAAGGCGGTGCTCCCGGCCATAGACGGCAGCAAGATGGATGATTTGGTGGATTATCTTAACTATGTCGTGGTCCCCACCGTTCTAATGTATCAGTGGGGACTCCTACCGGGGCGATTCGGAATCATCATCGCGGCCCTCCCCCTGATCTCCAGCGCCTATGGCTTCTGCCAGGCCGAGGCCAAGACGGCAGACCACTTCTTCAAGGGTTTTCCGTCCTACTGGAACATTGTCGCCTTCTATCTATATATCCTGTCCTGGCCGGTCTGGCTCAATGCCGCCATTATCTTGATGCTTTCCGTGTTGGTCTTTCTCCCCGTGTATTTTGTCTATCCCAGCCGTACGCCCACCTTGAAGCTGCTCACATGCGTCCTGGGGGCCATCTGGATGGTGCTGCTGGCGGAGTTGATCTGGGAGATCCCGAAACCTTCCTTGACCTTATTCTGGGTCTCACTCTTTTTCCCTGGCTATTACCTTGCCCTCTCGCTTGTTCTCCATCGCCGTCGTCAGGCCCTGTCAGTGGAGTCAGGATGAGGCCTTCATCCTTGCTAATCACTGGTGGATTCTCTATAATAAATTAATTTCAATAGAACTGAACGTGCTAGATCTGTCAGAATTAGCACGTCCTTAAGGTGGAGTGGAGGCATGGGGTGGGTGGAGTGGATCTTTGAATCCTTCCTCTGGAAGAGCCGGTTTATTGTCTTAACAGCCGTGGTGGCTAGCCTCGTTTCGTCATTTATCCTGTTTTTTATTGCGACTGCGGATGTATTCGCTTTGGTCCTCAAGGTGGTAGAATATGCGATAAGCGACAGTGCCAGCCGTGTACCGGATGCCTATGAGGAATTTCACAGCGATGTGGTGAGCCATGTCATCGGGGCGGTGGATGATTATCTCTTGGCAACGGTGCTTCTGATCTTTGCACTGGGGCTCTATGAACTCTTTATCAGCAAAATCGGGCAAGCCGAGATGGATGCACATCACAGCTCACGGATCCTTCTGATCAAGAATCTGGATGATCTTAAAGATCGGCTGGCCAAGGTGATTCTCATGATCCTGATTGTGACCTTCTTCAAAAATGTGGTCCACACCTCCTTTGAAGATCCATTAAATATCCTGTATCTTGGAGGAGGAATCCTACTCGTAGCCTTGGCCCTTTACTTCACTTACAAATCAGGCATGCCTGAGGGCAAATAGTCATGGGTCGTCAACAAACGGGATATGCACGGGCAGCGGCCCGTATCCTAGCCATGGCACTTACTTTGGTGCTCACCTTGTGGGGCTGTGCCACAGCGCCCCCTTCTACATCTACGCCGACTGAACCCCCGCGTGAGCCCTCACCGCCGGTTACATCACCCGACAAAGAGCTGGGCAAGGCCTTTCTGGCCGAGGCCTTAAGGCAGTACCGGTTCGTTAAGGACCCGGAGGTCACCCGACTGGTTAACGAGGTTGGCCGTCGGGTCGTGGATGCTGCCGGTTCCAACCCTGAAGGCTATCATTTCCTGATTGTCAGGGAACCCCAGCTCAATGCTTTTTCAATTCCGGGTGGGTATATCTTCTTTTTTGAAGGGCTTCTAGGACAGATCAATAGTGTGGAGGAATTGGCAGGGGTGATGGCCCACGAGGTTGCCCACGTTCAAAAAAATCACTTCTTCAAGGACCAAAAGAAGATCCTGGCTATGGACCTAGCCACGTTTGCGGCCATCCTCCTGGGCGGGCCCGAAGCTGCCGTTCTGGCCCAGGGGGCGAACATCAATCTGAGACTGCATTTCAGCCGTGAAAACGAGGAGGAGGCGGATGCGGCCGCCTTGATCTACCTCCGGCATGCAGGATATAACCCCGAAGGGCTGTTACGATTTTTTGAGACCCTGGCTTCTTATGAACGGTTTAATCCTCCGCTACTCCCAAGCTATTTCTCCACCCACCCGGGGGTCCAGGAAAGACTCCGAACCGTCTCGGTCCTACTGCGCGGAGTTAAACCGGAACTTCCTGCTAGTCCTCCAGCTCAGGCGGATCAGGCAAACCGCCAGGCACGTCGCCTGGCTCCGGTCACAGGGATAGAGGACTGGGGGAGGACCGCGGTCATCCTGCGGTCTTCCGTGGGCGGGTCAGAGCGCTCCACCGAGGACCTGAAGGGGGTGGTTGCGAAGGTGGTGGGGGAGCAGGCCCCGGAAGACCGTCGGCATTATCTCCTGGGATTGGCCTATCTTAAGATAGACCGGATCGCGCAGGCCATTCCGGAATACCAGGAGGCCTTGAGGCTAGCTCCTGAGAATGCGGTCTACCATGCCGATCTGGCTTATTGTTACTTGAGAACGAAGAAGCTGGATCTTGCACGCCTAGAAGCCGAGAGGGTGTTAGATCTGTCGGCACAGATCCCACTGGCCTATCTTGTGTTGGGGATTTTGAAGGCAGAGGCAGGGGATCTGGACAGTGCCATTGGGAACTATCGGCAGGCACTCTTACTGGCGCCGGATGATCCCCAGATCCACTGGAATCTGGCCCAAGGCTATTTTAAGAAGGATGAAAAACTGATGGGTGCCTACCATCTGGGACGCTACTCACGGCTCAATCTCGAGCCCGACAGGGCCATGGAGCAGTTCAGGCATGCGCAGGGTTTATCGGAGAAAGGAAGTGAGTTGTCCTTGAGTATCCAGAAGGAAATGGATGAAATCCTGCGCGAGGGCGTATGATATGAAAGGATCTGCCGTAAGGTGAGGAGACTCCAAAAAAATCAGGAGGAAGGAGCCCGGCGGTCTTGCTTGCGGCGGTGATGGCGTCTCCTTTCCTCCCCCCTGTGACCTAAGTCATAGGCCAGCCGTCTTGTGGAACGGGAGCGTCGGTCCTTAGTGTTTCGCCCTAAGGTGTGGACGGTCGGACTGTGGGATGCCGCCTGGAGTTTCTTCAGGGCTGCCTGAACTACCCGTGGGACATCCTTGCCCATCTGCCTTAACATCAGGTTGAGGAATTGGTGGAGGTTGTCCATTTGTACCTGGAGGCAGGCCAGATATTCGATAATGCGGTGGTTGATCAGGTGTTGTTGGGCAAAGGCCCTGATTCGATGATCCTCATCGCGTTTGGCCAGTTCCACCGCCCTTTCCAATGTAGACTGGTCCACGTAGGAACCTTTGTAGACCTCGTCACTGTAGAACTCATTCAGTAGCCGTTCGTATTTCTTCTTAATCTGCGCAAAAGTTTTAACCTCTTTTTCAAATCGCTCAAAATCCAGAGCATCACTCATCGCTTCTCTCCTGGCCCCGAGTCCCCGGAACTAGATAGACTGCTCCTGATCTCTACAGTTAAATTATAGCACCCTTTAGACTATTTGATTTTGCAGGAAAAGAGTTTGCTGGAGGACCCTAGAGGGAGGAGAGATAAAAAAAGGCCAGGCAAGGGTTTTCTCCATGCCCGGCCATTTGGCTTCTTAGAATGGCAAGATAAAATTATCTTTGCATCAATTGTAGGGTTCGGAGAAAAAAGATAAGACACAAACCCAAGAGTGAGGCTTCACCCTGCGATGTGTTGGCCATAAGAAAGGGTATTGGAAATGAGAGCCAGACATCTCTCCTGTGAACCCGTAGCCTCTATGGTCAGAAGATGCCTGCTTCCGGATGACCAGAAGCCGCCATGAAGAACAGCATTGGGATGGACAGCATTGTATTAGTTCGCGAGGCCAGAAACGCCATCCGGGCTGCCCGTGTCTTTTCTTCCGCGGTCGCGGGAGCCAGCCCCAGAACTTTTTTCTGATTCCGCCAAATAATGCCCCAGACATTAATCAGCATGATCGTGCCCAGCCAGGCCCCCATCCCAATGACTGCATCTTGGTCCTGAAGTAAGAAGGCCTTTCCAAAGCGGTTCTGGGTCCCGAGGAGAAATACACCAAATAACCAAGTGGCCAGTGCAGAATAACGAAACCAGACTAGGGCCCGGGGGACAAGGTGCTTAAACGCCTGGGCCTTGGCTTCCGCGGTGACCGCCTTAAGATACGGGACCTGGACGAAGTTAAAATAATATAACAGACCGATCCAGGTGATGCCGGCGAGAAAATGGCCCCATCGGAAAAACAGATCCCACGTTGCCGCATTCATAGTTTATCCTCCCATCCACGCTAGCGCCTGCCTACCGCCCGCCTGTCAGACGGGCAGGGTAGGCAGGGATTCGAGCACTGGCCCGAAGGGCCGCTGTAGCGCCAGAATAAGCTCTATAGCCCCCCTCTACACCAGTACCTTCACTACGAAATACAGAATGATGGTGAGTAAAAAACCTGAGATGATGGTTCCTGTTAGGGAATCAAGCGGATTTTTCACAGCTTCCCTCCTGTTTCTCACTCTTTTAAATCGAAATGAGAATACACAAACTATCCCCATTTAGTCAACAAAAAAATCGGTTGGCTTGCTGGATACCCCAAATAAAAAGCCCCAAGATGGGGCTTTTTATTTTCTGGAGCTGGTCGGGATCGAACCGACGACCTCAAGACTGCCAGCCTTCCGCTCTCCCAACTGAGCTACAGCCCCATGAATTTTCAAAATCCTAACATTGGGTGAATTCTTTGTC
>DATECO010000119.1:0-3693 GCA_035286865.1 Nitrospiria bacterium
GTCTTCATCATGAAAGGCCAGTCGGAACTCTGGGCCTGCAGAAGCTCCCGGAGGGCCTGATTCAGGGCTCGATGCTTTAGCCCGTCGACCGAGGGATGATCCCGCACCAGTTGTTCCATTCGCTGAGCAGCCTGGTGGAGATGGCGCCAGACCCAATCATTTCTGCCGTTGAGCCAGACCTCGTTGTAGCCCTTATGGCCCCAGCTTGAGGCGCTTGGGGTGGTGACTTGGTTCACCGGGTGGTGATCGAGATAGTCTGATGGCGTAATCAATCCCACGGATTCCTGATCGCAGACCAGCTTTCGGATCAAAAGATCAAGCCACTCGGGCCCTTCAAACCACCAGTGCCCGAATAGCTCCAGGTCATAAGGGGCCACCACGATGGGAGGGCGAGCCATCTGGGGGGCCAGCCACTCGATCTGCTTTTCCCGGTTGAAGAGAAAGTTCCCCGCATGAGCATCCGCCTTGCCCAATGCCCAGGACCGGACATACACCTGTTTGTGATCTGTTTTACCTGTGATGCGGTAGTATTTGATCCCGGTATTGATGCGAATCCCATCGGGATGGATGTAGGGCCGGATGTAGTCGTAATCCAGGTCAAATCCGATGTCCCGGTAGTATTCCCGATAATCAATATCTCCGGGGTAGCCCTCATCAGCGCTCCAGACCTGTTTGGAAGACTCGGGGTCCCGACCAAAGGCCGCCAGACCGGAAGGACAGTAGACCGGGGCATAGACGCCGTACTTGGGCCGTGGCTGGGCGTGGACGAGACCGTGAGTCTCCAGAAGACAGTAACGGAGGCCAGCCTCTCTTAAACATTCGTCCAGTCCAGGAAAGTACCCGCACTCAGGGAGCCAGAGCCCCTTGGGGGGATGGCCCATGAAATGAGTAAATGTCTCGACACCCACGCGAATTTGGGTCTGTACGGAGGCCCACTGTGGTGAAAGAAGCGGCAGATAGCCGTGGGTCGCAGCCGACGTCATTATTTCAAGAACTCCGTGTTCCTCCAGGCGTCGAAAGGCACCGATCAGATCACCCCGATAGCCCCGGTATCGTTCCCGGATCCCTCTGAATCTCTCATGGTACATTCGGGCCACCGCGTGAAATTCAGACTCGTATCGTGTACGATCCAGTTCCTTTTCAGCCAGCTCGATGAGGCGATCCAGGTGACGCGAATACCGGCCTGCAAGTAGCGGGTCGGCCATCATGTTGATCAAGGTCGGCGAAAGGGAGACCGTCAGCCGAAAAGGAATGGCGTCTCGCACCAGCCCTTCCCAGACCCCAAGCAAGGGAAGGTAGGTATCGGTCAGGGCCTCGTAGAACCAGTTCTCCTCCAGAAAGTAATCATGCTCAGGATGCCGTACATAGGGGAGGTGGCCATGGAATACAAAGCAGAGGTAGCCTTTCGTTATCAAGTGATCTCCTTGCCTTTTCCGCTCATCTTTGGAGGGAGGTTCGCGGGCGACCAGGAGAGGATGGCTGTCCCACGCCCTGGCTGAAGGCCCGGGATACCTCCATCAGCTTCATCCAGAGTGAAGATTTTAAAGCCCGACGAGCGGGCCGAGGGCCGTAGAGCGGCTCCCGGGCATAGAATCGAAGCCGGGTCGGTCCATGTCCGCCTAAGGCGGAAGGCTCAGCCCAGGGGGCCTCTGTAAAGATGGAGACCCCAGCTCGGGGGGTGTGTATCACATTGGAGCGAACCAGCAAAATAAATCGTCCGTCGGGACGCAAATATCCCAGGTCTCCTACAATGGACTTCTCACTGCTCCAGAGATTGATATACCAATTACGGGCGGAAAGCTCGATGGGAAGATCGAAGGAGCTATGGGCATTGCTGCCGTCAAACTCGATGGCGGTCACATCATAGATCCGAAGCAAATAGCGTCCCTGTGAGGCCAAAGGCCCCAACCGACTCAAAAATTCAGAGAAGGACTTGGGGGTGACCTCCCAATAGGCATGAATCCAGTAAGGGTCGACCGGGAGCAGGACCAGCTCGGTGACCCCATAGCTTTCGGGAAGCTCTTCGTAGCTGGGACGTGGAGCGGGTTTGTCAGCCTTTACCACTGGGGTGATTTGGGGAACTCTCGTAGGGGGAGGTGCCTTTTTAACTTTCTGGGGACCCATCAGGGGCTTTAGGGCCTGGACCAGCTCGGCCTTCGTCATCCGATGACGACCTTGTATCTTGTGGCGCTTGGCTCGCTCAAGAAGCTCCTGGCGGGTACTGGTCTCCAGTGTAATCTTGCGCCGGGGGCGTTGTCGGCCAGAGGCTGTCCGGCGAGGTATTTTGGGTTTCCGTTTCACCGGAGAATCATCTCCTTATTGACCACCACGATACCCGAATCGGTAACCATAAACCGATCGCGATCCGCCTTTGGATCATACCCGATTTCAGTTTTACGAGGGATCACTGTTTCTTTGTCAATAATGGCCTTTCTGATCTTGCTGTCCCGCCCGATGATGACATTTTCCATAAGAACAGAGTCTGAGACCTCTGCATGCTCCTCTATGCGAACGTTGGGGGAAAGGACGGACCGCTCAACACGACCCCCGCTGATGATGCAACCGTTACAGACGATTGAATCCAAAGCAATCCCTAGGCGTCCTGATTTGAACTCCTCTGCAAAGACAAATTTTGCCGGTGGATACTGGCTGTGATAGGTCCGGATCGGCCAATGCTCATCATAGAGGTTAAACACCGGGTCTACGGCCACCAGATCCATATTGGCTTCCCAATAGGCATCCAGGGTCCCAATATCGCGCCAGTACCGCACCTCTTTTCGGTTCTCATCCCGAAATTCATATGCCCTGACGCGGGCTTCCTCGACCATCTTGGGGAGGATGTCTTTCCCAAAATCATGGTGGGTCCGGCGGTTGGCGTCCTCCGTTAAATAATGAGTCAGCATATCTGCATTAAACAGGTAGACCCCCATATTGGCATAGCACACGGCGGCCTCGGTTGAATGGGGCTTAGAGACCTGGGGCTTTTCAACAAAGCTCACCACGCGTTGCTTCGCGTCCACTTCCAGGACCCCAAAGCGTGAGGCTGCGGTGGAGGTGACCTCGATCACGCCGATCGTGGCATCGGCTTTGGTCTCCTTATGGCTGACTAACATCTCCGAATAGTCCATCTTGTAGACATGGTCGCCTGACAGGATGAAAAGGTCATCAGGCTCTTCCTGCTGGACCAGATAGAGGTTCTGGTAGACGGCATCCGCTGTGCCGCGGTACCAATCCTCGCTGACGCGCTGCTGGGGTGGGACCGAGATGATAAACTCCCCCAGCTCTGAGTCCACCACATTCCAGGCCACCCGAAGATGACGGTCCAGAGAGTAAGATTTGTACTGGGTGAGCACTGCGACCTTTCGGATGTTGGAGTTTAGGCAGTTGCTGAGGGTAAAATCAATAATGCGATACTGGCCGCCAAACGGAACCGCTGGTTTGGCACGGTGCAGCGTGAGCGGAAGGAGTCGAGTCCCTTTGCCGCCTGCGAGGATCAAGGCCAGAGTATTTTGCATCCAAATACCTGCTATTATACGACTATTCGTATTTAACCCTAATCGTAACGTATGTGTCAAGCCAGAACTTCAGACATTGCACACTTCCAGTTTTAAAAGAAACCATGAATGTGATAGGGCAGGGCTCAGGCCAGGGCCGGTTCCTCGGCACGGGCTCGGCTGTGCTTACGGTGCTCGC
>DATECO010000120.1:0-6163 GCA_035286865.1 Nitrospiria bacterium
TCGGGTACGGCGCGACGACGATACTATCCCCTGCATGGGGCAGCCTCTTCCAGATCTCCTCGGTAATGTACGGCATAAAGGGGTGGAGCAGGCGGAGCAGGGTCTCAAGGGTGTTCACCATTGTGGCTCGTGCGGCGGCTGCATCAGCCTTAGGTGATTCCCCAGCCAGATGTGGTTTTATCAATTCGAGGTACCAGTCGCAATACTCATGCCAGATGAACTGATACAGATGGTTTGCGGCCTCATCAAAGCGGTACTCCTCTAGATTGCGAGTCACGGAGCCGATGCACTTCTGGAGGCGAACTCCGATCCATTGGTCGGCCAGCGATCGGGGTTCCACCGTTTTTTCGATAGGCCGTTCTTGAAGATTGATGAAGACAAATCGGCTAGCGTTCCAGAGCTTATTAGCAAAATTGCGGTAGCCCTCGATGCGCTGCTCCGAGAGTTTGATGTCCCGTCCTGGCGAGGCCATGGCCGCCAGGGTAAAGCGAAGGGCATCCGTTCCATACTTGGCCATGACCTCCAGAGGATCAATGACATTTCCCTTGGACTTGCTCATCTTTTGGCCCTCGGGATCCCGGACCAAAGCGTGGATATAGACGTCCTTAAAGGGTATTTCTTCCATGAACTTTAACCCCATCATAATCATTCGGGCTACCCAGAAAAATAAGATGTCAAAACTGGTGACGAGTACATTGGTGGGGTAAAAGAGCTTAAGTTCAGGGGTGTCCTTGGGCCAGCCTAGAGTGGAAAAGGGCCACAGAGCCGAAGAAAACCAGGTGTCCAGCACATCGGGGTCTTGAACAAGCTTCGTCCCTTTACAGGCGGGACACTGTGTTGGATCTGTCCTACTCACGATGGGTTTTGCCTCTTTACTGATAATAGGTGTGCCGTCGGGGTAGGTATGTAGCATGGGGTTGCAATCACTACAATACCACGCAGGAATCTGATGTCCCCACCAGATCTGACGGGAGATGCACCAATCCTTGATATTCTCCATCCAGCCAAAATAGTTGGGTTCCCACGTTTCAGGTATGAGGCGGATCTTTTTCTGACGGACTGCATCAATGGCGGGCTGAGCCAGGGAATTTTTAGGATCATTGACTTTAACAAACCACTGCGGAGATAAAAATGGCTCTACAATAGATTTACAACGATAACATCTTCCAATGGCATGTTTATGATCTTCAATTTTTACCAAATAACCACGGCGATCTAACCACTTCACAACCTGTGTCCTGGCCATTGCAACATCGAGCTGCATGAGATCGTTCAGAACTTCTTTGTCTACACCTTCCTGATCGAGGAAAGACTGGATGCGGGCTTTTTTATCAAAAATGGAGATCCTGGGTAGACCATGCCGCTCTCCGGCTTCAAAGTCATTAAAGTCATGGGCGGGAGTGATCTTGACAGCACCGGTTCCAAACTCCCGGTCTACCAGGATGGGATCTCCCACAATAGGAATCTTACGATGGGTCAAAGGTAAAAGGATCTGTCGGCCAATGAGTTTGTTGTAGCGAGGGTCTTCTGGGTGGACAGCAACAGCGGTATCACCCAGCAGGGTCTCGGGTCGGGTGGTAGCGATGGTCAGAAAGATCTCAGGCTCATCCGCCAGGGGATATTTAAGGTAATACATCTTGCCTTGAGTTTCTTCATGTTCCACTTCGATATCGGACAGTGCCGTTTGACATCGGGGGCACCAGTTAATCAACCGCTCACCACGATAAATTAAGCCATCCTGATGAAGCCGGACAAAGACCTCCTTCACTGCTGTTGAACGTTCCTCATCCAGGGTGAACCGCTCCCGCGACCAGTCGCAGGAGGCCCCCAGCCTTTTTAGCTGTCCGATGATGATCCCACCGAACTGCTCCCGCCATTGCCAGACACGCTCGATAAATTTCTCACGTCCGAGGACCTCACGATTCAGTCCTTCGGCCTTGAGCTGTCGCTCCACCACATTCTGAGTCGCAATGCCGGCATGATCGGTGCCTGGAATCCACAGGACATTGCGGCCATGCATCCGCTTCCAGCGCACCAGGATATCTTGAAGGGTGTTGTTCAGGGCATGGCCCAGGTGGAGAGATCCGGTGATGTTCGGCGGGGGAATTACGATACAATAAGGCGGCTGTTGAGAATCCATAGAGGCGCGGAAGTAACCGGCATCCAGCCACACCTGGACCCACTTGGCCTCAACAGGCTTCGGGTCATAAACTTTTGACATTTCAGGCATTTTTAACTAACCCGCCGTTGTTCTATAAGGGTTTTATGATAACATTATTTGGAGGGCAAGTAAAGATTAGCGGGAAGAAAGACCGGGAAGGAAAGTTGTTGCGATGGAATCTAGTCATCGCGCATGAGGCGCTCGATCTCCTTCTTGATGGTGATCTCTGCAAGAGAGGGGATCACTTCCCATGCAACTTTTTCCGCAACCTCCTGGGCGATCTTTTTGACCACCTCCTCCACCACTTGCCGAGTCATTTCTTCAGCCGCCTGGCCAATGGGTGAGGGTTTTGCCTGGTGTGATTCTGGGACAGAAGGGCTTTGGACATCAAGATTAGCCGCGCTTCTGGAAAGGGGGGGAGTAATCACCTCCTCGACAGGAGATAACGCTTCAGCGGACATCCCTACGGAAGATAGGGCTTTCAGAGAGGCCTCGGTAAGCTGGGCCTGTCTTTGATCTGTGGCTGGGGCCTGAAAATCCTCCTCTTCAAGCAGGATGATCTCTTCATGGTCCTCCTCCGGCGGATTGGGGGCCTTCGCCACTTCGGGGGTTTTTATCTGGAGTTCTGTCCCCAGCCCTATTCCCTCCTGGTTTTTATCCTGCTGTATTTCAGAAAAGGGGGATTTCGCCGGTGGAGTGGACCAGCCGAGGAGCTCTTCTATCTTGAACATTTCGTCCTCTGGTTCTATATTCTCCTCATTCACCTCGTTGCGTGGTGGCGCAGAGGATTCGATGGCGGCCGCCATTTGATCCATCTCATCCTTCCCCGTATGGGTCTTAATCTTTTCCATAAGCTCGATGGGGTCCAGTGGTTTCTTGATGGTGTCCACAACACCCATTGCTCCTATCTTGGACTCGTCGTAAGTATCTCCCGCATTGATTAGGAGGACGACCGGGACCTGTTTGAGCGTTTCACGCTGACGAACTTTTTCCAGGAAGTGAGTGAGGTTTATCCCTTCCATGCGGCAGTCCACCACAAATAGAGCGGGGGGTGTCTTGAAGGCATAATCCAGGGCTGATAGGCCATCTATAAAGGAATAGACTTCGAACCCTTCCCGGGTGAGGGCAAACTCCATGAGCTTCTGAACAGCCAGATTTTTATCCACCACCAGGATCTGTTTTGTCATGAAACACGAACCCCCTCAGTACGCCGGAGATAAAGGGCCCTTTCCTTTTCGAACCTAACATACAATACCCTACTTGTCAAGATTTCCTAAACCCATTCACGAGGCAGAAAAGATTCATTTTTCATTTAATTATGAAAGGTGGCTTTTTTCAGCAGTATTGCGGATCCGTACAGGCCAGAATCTGATGTTCTCTGCTCCCGCTCCGGTAGATCGTAATTCCCTTGCATCCTTCGCGATAGGCCAGCAGGAAGGCCGATCTGACATCCTGTGGCTTCGCGGTAGTCGGGAAGTTCACTGTTTTGGAGACGGCATTGTCTGTGTATCGCTGGAAGGCCGCCTGCATCCTGGCATGAAACTCGGGATGGATGTCGTGGGCGGTCACGAACAGTTCCCGGATGTCCTTGGGAATTTCCCGGATCTCCTGAATGGATTCCGAGGCGGTGATGGCCTTGATGACTTTTCGGTTCCAAAACTTGTAGCGTTTGGCCATCTTTAAAAACAGGGGGTGCGTCTCGACCAAGCGGACCTTGTCCATTGCTGTTCGCACATAACTCACGGCGTACAGGGGTTCAATGCCGCTTGAGCAGTGGGCGATAATACTCAGGGTTCCGGTGGGGGCGATCGTGGTGGTCGTGGCATTTCTGGGGTGTCTTCCGCCGGGGCGATCGAAGACGCTGCCAGCGAAGTTAGGGAACCCCCCCCGCTCCTTGGCCAATTCTTCCGAATGCTCCCATGCCCGCTGCTGGATGAATTTCATGATTCGCTCGGCCATGTCCAGGGCTTCCTGAGATTCATAGGGGATGCCCATCTCAATCAAAAGATCGGCAAAACCCATGACCCCCAGCCCGATCTTTCGATTGCCCTTCGTGATCTGCTCGATCGGGGGAAGCGGGTAGTGGTTCAAGTCGATGACATTGTCCAGGAACCTTATTCCCAGGCGAATCACTTCAGCCAATTTCTTCTCATCCAGGACCACCTTTTTCCCCTTTCGGTCCAATAGCCGTGCCAGATTGATAGAGCCCAGATTACAGGACTCGTAGGGGAGTAGGGGCTGCTCGCCGCAGGGATTTGTGGCCTCGATGGCCCCAAGCCGTGGGGTAGGATTATCGCGGTTGATCCGGTCCAGAAAGATGAGGCCCGGCTCACCGCTCCTCCAGGCCGATTCTACGATGAGATCGAAGAGTTTTGATGCCCTGACCCGTTTGACCTGCTGTCCGGTGCGGGGATTAATCAGGGCATAGTCCTTGCCGGACTCCACCGCACGCATAAATTCGTCCGTTACGGCCACCGAGAGATTAAAATTAGTCAGCTCAAAAGAGTTTTGCTTGACTTTGATAAATTCCACAATGTCAGGGTGATCCACCCTCAGGATCCCCATGTTGGCCCCCCGCCGGGTGCCTCCTTGTTTGATCACCTCTGTGGCCATGTTGAAGACCCGCATAAAGGAGACAGGACCGCTGGCGATACCGCTCGTGGAGAGGACCCGATCGTTGCGGGGGCGCAATCGGCTGAAGGAGAAGCCGGTTCCTCCCCCACTCTGATGGATCAGGGCGGTCTGTTTCACCGCCTCGAAGATCGAGACGAGGGAGTCCTCCACAGGTAAAACAAAGCAGGCGGACAACTGCTGTGTCTCTCTCCCCGCGTTCATGAGCGTGGGAGAGTTGGGTAGAAAGTTAAGCTGGGTCATGATTCTCAGAAAAGCCTGCCGGGTGGATTCTACATCGGCCCGGGGATTGTAGAGAAGGTCCGCTGAGGCGATATTTCCCGCCACCCGCGCAAACATTTCCATGGGCGTCTCAGCAACCCGCCCCCGGCTATCCTTCTTTAAGTAGCGCTTTCGAAGGACAATCAGGGCATTCTTTGAAAGATGTAGGGACATCATCGATCGCAACCTGGTACTCAAGCTGGCAAGGCCAACTATGGCTTTTGAAGGCTCACCGGGCAGGGGCAAGGGTTCGGATATAAGCGATCACATTCCATCGTTCCTCTTCCGGAAGCCTTGAGGAAAAAGGGGGCATTCCTGTTCCTTGACCGCCGCTGGTGATCTTTTGAAAAAGGTCGAGGTCTGTCCGACTTGACATATATTGGGTGTCTCGAAAGCTTGGCATACTCCCTATCCCCACTCCTTGTTTTCCGTGACAGCCAGAGCACAACTTTTCATAAGTAGTTTTCCCCGCCGATGCATTTCCCTTGGACTGAGCCATTGTCCAATTGAACCAAATCGGGAAGACGAGCAGTTGCAGAAGTCCCGTGAGAAGAACAAAGGGTATGATTCTTAGAATCAGCGGAGCTACCCACTGACCATCCTTCACTGGCATATTAAATATTATCATCAAATTTTGCCCGGATTGTCAAGCTTTACCTGCGTGTTTGATTCCGCGAAAATCGGAGCGTTTTTCTGGATTTGACAGGGATGACCGCTATTTGCTATAGGTAAAACAAGGATTATTGATGAAGCTCTCTAAAGATAGAATCGGGATTCTTACCAGGGATCTCGTCAAGAGGCTGACTGCTGGCCGGTACATCGCAGTGGACATACCGGAGAGCGAACTTTCCCGAAAGATCACCGAAATCATCACGGAAGAACTCATGATGGAGGATCGTATCGAGGCGGAGGCCAGGCAGATCCTAAAATCCTACGAATCGGAGATTCAAAAAGGTGACGTGGATTCTCACAAGATGTTTCTGATGATCAAGAAAAAACTGGCCAAGGAACGGGGAATCATCCTATAACTGCAGTGTGGAGGATGTCTTGGGGATTCTCAGCGAAGAAAAGATCAGTCACCTCTCACACCTGATCGTCAGCGGGTTAAAG
>DATECO010000121.1:0-2790 GCA_035286865.1 Nitrospiria bacterium
ACAAAGGAGGGGAAGAAGGGTGGTCCCTGATCAAATGAGGACACCACCATAGACTGATACGGCTTGACTCTTTAGAGTGGTTACGGTAGATTTGAGGCCGATTGATGGGCCGGGGGGGTAGATGAGGCAATCGTTTGACGTTATCATTGTGGGAGCCGGGATGGGGGGATTGGTCCTGGCCGAGGCCCTGTCCCGTAAGGGTTATCGGACAGCAATCCTGGAGCGCCAGCCACAATTCACGCCTGTTCCGCGTGGGGAGATTCTCCAGCCCAACGGGCTGAGGATTCTTGATCAGCTAGGCCTGCTGGATGAGATCAAGGCAGCGGGTCCTCACATCAATGATGTCTTTCATTTTTCCCGCGTGGGTGGACCTAGACTCTGTACAATAGACTACAGGATGCTCCCTCAGCCCTATCAATATACCCTGATCATGCTGCCGGAAATTCTGATGCGAGTGCTCTTGAAGAGGATTTCTGACAATAAAGACATCCAGATCTACTGGGGGGCTGAGTTTCAGGGCCTTCTCCGTGATGAGAATCGGGTGGTGGGTGCTGAGGTCCGCCAGAATTCTGAGGTAGAGTCCTCCTTCAGCGGACGATCAGGCGGACAGCAGCTCGACCTGATGGCCCCTGTGGTGATTGGGGCTGATGGAGTCTATTCACGGGTAAGGGAGGAAATGCGGGTCCGTTACCGCCTTAAGACCTATCGGCATGGCTATCTGACCATGCTCCTGGAACGCCCGCAGGGCTTTGGCCCGGAGGGGCGATATTATGTAGGCCGAAAGACGATCCTGGGGCTCTTTCCAGTCTCGGAGTCCCAACTCTATCTCTTTTACCTTATTCCTGCAGGCCGCCATACCGGCGTCAGTCTGCCTGAGGCGGAAACACGCCGGCCCGGAGAATTGGAGGCACTCAAACAGGCCATTTTGGCCATAGATCCAGTGCTAAAGGATGCCCTTGAGGGTATAACGGGCTGGGGACAAGTAGCCTATATGCCCTGCCGGAGGGTGAAGGCCGATCGTTGGGTCGCCGATGGTGTGGCCCTGATAGGAGATGCTGCCCATGCCATGAATCCACATGTGTCTCAGGGCCGAAATCAAGCACTGGAGGATGCCATGGTCTTGAGCGAAGTAATTGCAGAATGTTTTCATAGGGGGGACTTTTCCAGGGGTGCGCTTTCTGCCTACGAGTCGACCAGGCGCAGGCCGGTTGAGGTGCTCCAGGGACTGGCAGATGAACTGGTATTCTTCTGGAATGCCGGGGATCCGTTCCGTACCTGGCTCCGGGATCGGGTGTTTCACATTCTAAATAAAAACATGCGGTTACGGTACAAAATGCTTGCCCAGGTGGCTGGACTGGAAGACCAGCCGTACAGCCTTCTCGATCGATTCATGGCTGTTGGCTTTGTCCCAGATCCCAGGGCCCATCAATGGCAGTGGCGCACCTAAAGCAGGCCGACCCGACGGCCGAGAAGTGGGACGGCCTTATCTTTAATTTCCACTTGACAGAGGTGCCAAAATTGAATAATGTCATCCCGAATAACCGCAGCTTCCAGCCAATCAGTTAGACTGGGAAAGGGGGGTGGATATGGCAAAGAAGAAGACTAAGGTCTCCAAGTCAAAGGCGAAGAAGGCAACCGGCAAGAAGGCGGCCAAAAAGAAGGCCCCCAAAAAAATCAAGAAACCGGCCAAGAAGAAGCCGGCGAAGAAAAAACCGGCGAAGAAAAAACCGGTAAAGGCAAGACCTCCCAAGGCAAAGATAGCCAAGAAGGGAGTGGCCAAAGGGAGACCAGCACGGGCTCTTGCCCCGAAGAAGCGGCCAGCCAAGCTTAAGGTCACTGTACCCCTGGCGCCTCCGCCTGCCTATATTCCTGCCCCCAACGAAACTCCAGTCGGGAAGGTGATCCATTATTATTCCCACCTCCAGGTGGTGGTGGTTCAACTGGATCGGGGGGCTCTTCAGGTAGGCGATACCATCCATATAAAAGGACACACTACGGATTTTCACCAGGTTGTGGAGTCTATGGAGGTTGAACATAGAGGTGTTGAAAGGGCCGAGCCAGGGGAGATTTTTGGTCTTAAGGTGATTGACCATGCGCGGGAGCATGATGTGATTTATAGGGTACAGCCCTAGGGTGAAAGATACGGGAAAAACCCATGGGACTCAAAGAATTTTATCACGAGATCAAGGAATGCCAGAAATGCTCCCTGGCGGGGTCGCGCACGCAAATCGTCTTTGGAGAAGGGCGTTCTGATGCGAAGGTCATGTTTATAGGGGAGGCCCCGGGACTTCACGAGGATCAGCAAGGGAGGCCCTTTGTAGGGGCGGCAGGAAGGCTGCTGACGGAACTTTTACAGTCCATCGGGTTTTCCCGGGAGGAGGTTTATATTGCCAATGTGCTAAAGTGCAGACCCCCTGACAATCGCAATCCTGCCCCTGAGGAGATTGAGTCTTGCATGCCCCATCTGCGCAAACAGATCGAATTGATCCAGCCCAAGGTGGTCTGTACCCTGGGCAATTTTGCAACCCAGATCCTCCTGGGAAAGAAGGTAGGGATCACCAAGGTCCGGGGCCAGCATTTTCAGGTGGGAAGTTTTTTCGTCTTCCCTGCCCTCCATCCTGCGGCGGCCTTGCATCAAGGTGGGTTGATACAGGCCCTACGGGAGGACTTCCAAAACCTTAAAAAATTTCTAGACCTCAACTTGGAACTGGACCCCCAGCCGGAACAGATGGGGCTTTTGTAATATGCGTATTCACGAGCTGCACCCCTGGCAGATTAGCCCAAGGGAGG
>DATECO010000122.1:0-7044 GCA_035286865.1 Nitrospiria bacterium
GCCTCAGGGGTAGGCCTTGAAGCTGATCGTTGGGCTAGGCAATCCTGGCCCCCAGTACAAGAAGACAAGGCATAATGTAGGATTCATGGTGATCGAAACGCTGGCCTCAGAATGCCGGATTGCCTTTAGCGAAAAACATGAGGCTTTCTTGCTGGGGTCAGGGAGGGTCGACCATGAAACCATTCTCATCGCAAAGCCCCGGACCTTCATGAATCTAAGCGGAACAGCGGTCAGGCGCATATTGGAAAAGACGGGTATTGATCCTTCCCATTTAATTGTTGTCCATGACGACATCGATCTTGCCCTGGGGCGGATCCAGATCAAGACGAGGGGAGGACATGGAGGACACAAGGGGATTCTTTCCATTTTATCTACCTTACAGACAGATCAGTTCTATCGCCTCAGGATTGGGGTGGGAAGGCCGCCCCGAGACCTAGACGCAGCAGAATATGTCCTGCGCCCCTTCAAGAGTGAAGAGCATTCCCTCCTGGCCAGGGTCATCCGGCAAAGTGTGGAGGCGCTCCAGTGCATGGTGGTCATGGGGACACAGAAGGCGATGGAACGGTATAACCGAAAAGTGATCAGGGATCAATGAACAGGGGACAAGCTCAGAGCTGAAAGCTCGAAAAGTTGATCAGCCTGGATCGCTTAACCATCAACACTAGAGTCTGAGCTGTTTAGAATCCGTTGAGCCTTGAGCCTCCAGCTTTCAACCTGGGATTCTGCTCACTTCTATTAATATACGGGAGAAGTCATCACCATGAGCCTGGAAATGGGATTAATCTTATTTTGTCTCGTCTGCGCGATTGCCGCGGTGGTGTATGGGGGCCTGATGGCCCGCTGGGTCTTGAAGCTGGGAACCGGTACAGATCGGATGCAGGAGATCGCACGAGCAATCCAGGAGGGAGCACAGGCCTATCTGAACCGCCAGTACACCACCATTGGGCTTGTCGGTTTATTGCTCTTTGTGATTCTGATCGTGACGCTCGGAGTGAAAACCGCCCTGGGTTTTCTCATCGGAGCAGTCTTTTCAGCCGCTGCGGGGTATATCGGGATGTACATCTCGGTGCGGGCCAATGTGCGCACTACCCAGGCAGCCCGGCAGGGGTTGGCCCAGGCCCTCCAGGTTGCCTTTCGGGGAGGCTCGATCACGGGGCTCCTGGTGGTGGGCCTTGGGCTTCTGGGAGTGGCCGGCTATTATGGAGTGCTGCTTTTGCTGGGATCTGAAGGAGATCAAGGGAAAATAGATATTCTGATTCCCCTGGTGGGGCTGGGATTTGGGGGAAGCCTAATCAGCATCTTCGCGCGATTGGGAGGGGGTATTTTCACCAAAGGGGCCGATGTGGGGGCCGACTTGGTCGGAAAACTGGAGGCTGGGATTCCAGAGGATGATCCCCGTAACCCGGCCGTCATTGCCGACAATGTGGGGGACAATGTAGGAGACTGTGCTGGGATGGCGGCCGATCTCTTTGAAACTTATGCCGTGACCATTATTTCGGCGATGCTGCTCGGTGCCCTGACCTTTCAAGGATCCGTCTCAGGCGGAGACGAGCAGATGTCATTAATCCTCCTCTATCCCCTGGTCCTTGGCGGAATCTCCATCGTGGCTTCCATCATCGGGACTTTTTTTGTGAAGCTCCATCCGCAGGGCACAATTATGGGGGCCCTGTACCGGGGCTTAATCATCAGCGCAGTTCTGGCAGCGATCGCATTTTATCCGGTGACCCTCTGGCTGATGAAGGATGTCGGGCCTTATTCTTCGATGGCAATATACCTCTCGGCCCTGGTGGGCCTGCTGATCACGGCGGCCCTGATGATGATCACAGAATATTACACCTCGACCCAATATTACCCTGTACAACATATCGCCCAGGCCTCTACCACAGGACATGCCACCAATATTATCGCCGGCCTGGCCGTGGGTATGAAGTCCACAACGGTGCCGGTGCTGGTGATCGGGGCAGGGATACTGGTCTCCTTTCACCTGGCTGGGATCTACGGCGTGGCCATTGCAGCAGTGGCTATGCTATCGATGGCGGGGATTATCGTTGCGATCGATTCCTATGGCCCGATCACCGACAATGCGGGGGGCATTGCCGAGATGGCCAAGCTGGATGCCTCTGTGCGGGCTGTGACTGATCCGCTCGATGCGGTGGGCAATACCACTAAGGCCGTGACCAAGGGTTATGCAATCGGCTCTGCAGGCCTGGCAGCGATCGTCCTGTTTTCCGCGTATACTCAAGAGCTCAATGCACACCTGTCCGAAGTGATTGTCTTTACCCTCAGTGATCCCTATGTGCTGGTGGGACTGTTCATTGGGGGGTTGCTCCCCTATCTGTTCTGTGCCCTGAGCTTGGAAGCGGTGGGTAAGGCCGGTGGCATGATTGTGGAGGAGGTCCGCCGCCAGTTCCGAGAAATCCCCGGGATCATGGCCGGCACCAACAAGCCGGACTACGGGCGGGCGGTCGATATCGTCACACGCAGGGCGATTCGTGAGATGATTCTCCCGGGGCTCCTTCCGGTTCTCACACCGATCATCGTCGTCGTGGTCTTGGGCCCCAAGGCCTTAGGAGGCGTGCTAGTGGGGAGTATCGTGACAGGAATCTTTGTGGCCATTTCGATGACGAGCGGGGGAGGGGCCTGGGATAACGCTAAGAAATATATTGAGAGTGGCCATCACGGGGGGAAAGGGAGTGAGTCCCATAAGGCCGCGGTGACCGGGGATACCGTGGGAGATCCGTGCAAAGATACTGCAGGCCCTGCGATCAACCCGATGATCAAGATTATTAACATCGTGGCTCTATTGCTGGTCCCATTTATCATCTAATCTAATAGCATAAAACGCTTTATAGGGTTTGTAGGATCGCCATGTATGGCGTTTAATTCTCTTAAATTATGGCTTTACGTTGTGGCATCATCGGCCTACCGAATGTGGGAAAGTCCACCCTCTTCACGGCCTTAACCTCCACAAAGGCCCTGATTGGCAACTACCCTTTTACCACGATTGATCCGCATGTGGGTGTGGTGGAGGTCCCTGACCCACGCCTGCAGCGCCTGGCCGAGATTTTTAAATCTCGGCGGATTACACCCACTACTGTGGAGTTTTTGGATATTGCCGGGCTTGTCAAGGGAGCCAGCAAAGGCGAGGGGCTGGGTAATCGGTTTCTGGCTCATATCCGGGAAGTGGATGCGATCGTGCATGTACTCCGTTGTTTTGAGGACACCGAGGTGGTTCATGTGTCGGGAAATGTGGATCCCCTGCGGGATATGGAGATCGTACAGACCGAGTTGGTTTTAGCGGACATGGAAAGCATGCAACGTCGGCTGGAACGGGTTGAAAAGAAGGCCAAGTCTGGCGATCCCCAGGCTGTTAAGGAACTGGCCCTGACCCATCGAGTTCTAGCTCACCTCAACGAAGGAAAAGGTTTAAGAAATATGGATCTCTCTCCTGAGGAGACTGAGCAGGTTGAGCAGTATCAGCTCCTGGCCCGTAAGCCCGTCCTGTATGCGGTAAATGTTTCGGAAAATGACATCCGGGGTGAGTCTCCCATTGTACAAAAGATCAGGCAGAAGGCCAAGGAGGAGGATTCCGAGGTAATCGTGATCAGCGGTAAGATTGAGGCTGAGCTTTTGGAGCTTTCCCCACCCGAGCGGGCAGAATATTTAAAACAGTTAGGCATTCTGGAAACGGGCCTGGCGCGCTTAATTCACGTGGCCTACCGACTTTTGGGACTGATCACTTTTTTTACGGCAGGGGAGACGGAGGCCCGGGCCTGGACGATTTTGAAAGGAACCCAGGCCCAGACGGCAGCAGGCAAGATCCATTCCGACATGGAGCGGGGGTTTATCCGTGCCGAGGTGATGTCTTATGAGGATCTGGTCTCTTTAAGATCCGAGGCCGCTGTGCGTGAAAAAGGCCAGCTGAGGCTGGAAGGCCGGGACTATGTGATCCGTGACGGCGACGTGATCTATTTTCGCTTCCATGTGTAGGAGATGATGAAAAAGCCCGGCTGCTGGAATCGGGAACCGCTCTTAAAGGCTATAAAATAGCGCTTGATAAATCATCTGGGTTGTGTTAAAACTTCTGCAAAGCTAAACGGATGTCATGCTCTGGAACAGCTAAAACCCGAGAGGGGGAAGGTTGAGAATGAACTTCTATGAGTCCATCTTCATCGCGCGACCATCGCTGACAGATGAAGAGGTCAATAAGTTCATCGAGAAGATTAAATCGATTATCGAGCAGGGCGGGGGCACAGTGTTAATAACGGAGAATTGGGGGAAGAAAAAGCTGGCCTATGAGGTGGAGAAGGAAAAGAAGGGGACCTATATCTTTCTTTATTTTCAATCAGAGGGCAAGCTGGTCAGTGATGTGGAACGGGCCTATCGCTTAGATGATGCCGTGATGAAATACTTGACCGTCAAGCTCGATAAAAAGGACTTGGCACAGCGGGAATGGGCCCGAAAAAGGGCGAACCTACCAGTGGATCCAGAGGGTAGGCAAGAGAGGGTGTCCGTCTCAGGCGGAGAAGGGGTAAAAGGAGGGGCAGCGGTGTAATTTATCGAAGCCACCTCAGGTGGAGGAAGGCAGGAGGCGATGATCAGCTATAATAAGGTTATTTTGATTGGAAATTTGACCAAAGACCCCGAGATTCGGTACACTCCGGGCGGAACAGCAGTCGCCAGCTTTCGTATGGCCGTGAACCGCCGGTACAAGCAAGGTGAAGAGTTCAAGGAGGAGGTGTGTTATATCGATATTGTGGTCTTTGGAAAGCAGGCAGAAAGCTGTAGTCAGTACCTTAACAAGGGGAGTGGAGTGATCGTGGAGGGGCGCTTGCAGGAGAGGCGATGGGAGAGCGAGGACGGACAGAAACGAAGCAAGCACGAGGTGGCAGCCCAGACCGTTCGATTCCTGCCCAGACGCCAGGAGTCTACCTTTGGTGGACAGGTGCCGGCGGATAGACCTGAGCCAGCCCCATCCTCCGCCACTCTATCATCCTCCTCATCCTCCTTAGGCGGAGGATCAGGTGGAGGACCCGAAGAAGAAGTGCAAGATAATGATGTGCCCTTTTAGTGTTGTGTGTTAAGTGTCCAGGATTGAGCTAAGGCAGCTCGAGAATTTTTATTAAACACTGATCACTAAACACTTATCACTATTGTGGCAACTCAAATGGCAGAGCGAAAGTTTTTTCAACGTAAAAGGGCCTGTCGGTTCTGTGTGGAGAAGACACTGGCCATCGACCATAAGGATACGCCCTTACTGCGTAGTTTTCTCACCGAAAGAGGGAAGATCATTCCCCGCCGAATCTCTGGGAACTGTGCCAAGCACCAGCGGCAATTGACCCTATCCATCAAGCGATCAAGAGAAATCGCCCTGTTACCGTTTACAGAGGAAAGATAATCCCTGATCCGTTGATGAGGGGCCATCTGCTGCGTTGTCGCTGCGAATCCGCATCCTCACGTACAACCCAGTACGCTCCGGTGCGGGTTCTTGCTCCGCCTTGCATCTGACCCCTTCTCAACGTCCAGGGTTATCAATCCCTTACGTTTTTACCTGTGGATTATAGAGGTACTTATTCCACCGGCGAGTGGATTCGTTTCAGGACTTCCGAAATAAGGTGAACCATATCAAGCTGTAGAGAAATTGCGTGCTTAGGGAGTTCTTCCTGCACAAACCGATACTGCCCTTCCTCCCACATGAAGATGCTATAGATGATCTCTCTCACCTGACTCTTTAGTCCTTCAAAAAGTTCCTTAGCGGTAATGTAACCCTCCTCCACCAGGATTGCCCCCTGCTGCTTTCCCGTCTCTCTGAGCAACTCTACCGATCGATGAAATTGCTCTGGGCTAATTCTCCCCAGTCGCAGGAGTACCTCTCCCAGGCGGTCTCCAGGGACATTGGAAGAGGCATATATGATGTTGCCTTCCTTGAGGTGGATAGATTTTATGCTTTCCCGATTCTGGAGGATGAGGCTACCGGTGGCTTTCTCTTCCTGGAGCTGCATGAGAATCTGGGTGAGATCCTGTTCTCTGAGATCGCCAGTGGTCTGAAGTTTAGCTGACATGCGTAGGGTCCTTTGAAGAAGTATAGCCCCTTGGCACCTTTTGTCAATTGTATATAGTCTTATCCACCACCAGCTTTATAGTATAGATGTAGCAGACCCCTGGCCTTCGCTGGCCGCACAAGTCGCTTGTTCAGATTTGGGATACCTTAGCCGACCGTGGTGCAGCCTTCGGCAGCCCAGTGTAGTTCGAGATAGGAGACGACCATTCTAAGGTTGCGACGGTGCGTCTGGCGCTCAGGCCAGGGCTCCGCCACTAAAAGTGGGGGTGGGCAAGTCAGTACAGTTGCTTGACGGTGAGGGATAAAGTTGCTATAGTGGCACTCGTATCGTCGTGTAAGCAAGGATTGTGCCGGTCACACATCTGCACGAGGAGGACCAGAATGAGGAATGAGGGAGTGAGTGTCAATAAGAGGGGCCGTGTCGAGGAGAGAAGGTCAGTTCGCTCACCCCTACTCGTCCTAGAGGTAAGAGGAAGACATTATAATAAGATTTTTATAGGATATACGGAGAATATGAGCAAGGACGGTTTTTTCTTATCGGCCCATCAACCGCTTAAGGCCGGCGATCAGTTTCCCGTGGAGTTTGTCCTCCCGGACAATACCACAACAGTGAGCTGTACCTGTGAGGTGGTTTGGACCAAAAAGTTTAAATCACGAAGCGTGAACTCGACAGGCGTGGGCGTACGATTTGTGGACCTCGATGAGTCCAAAAAAAGGGTGATTAATGGCTGGGTGACCCGGACTGAAAATAAGAAAAAGGCCTCAAAATCGTGATAAGCATTACTGAATACTTTCGGAGATGCAACTGCGGTCAAGAAGGGCCCGGCCTCGATTATTCTATATAGGCGTGGGCCTCATGGTGGCGGCCCTGGGACTGTTTCTTTATGGGCCGCCCTTCGATATCCTCAACACTAGATGGGGGTTCCCCCATTTTGATTCCCCAACAGATCTTGAGGGAGTGGTCGGACGTGTGATTGATGGGG
>DATECO010000123.1:0-4602 GCA_035286865.1 Nitrospiria bacterium
GCGGTCACCGACGCCTTAAAGGAATATATTCTCCGGCGAAAACAAAAAAAGGTTCTCGATCTGTTTGGCGCCTTGGAATGGGAAGCGTCATACGATTATAAGAGGTCAAGAAAACGGGCGAGAACCCCCAAGTGAATGTGATTGTCGATACCTCTGTTTGGTCGTTGGCTCTTCGACGGACGCCTTCCGAACAGACCCCTCCCACACAAAGATTAACCCGACTCATTCAAGAAGGTGAATCGATCTTCTTGTTAGGAGTCATCCTCCAGGAGCTTCTTCAGGGATTGCGATCCCGGAAAGACTTTAACCACCTTTTGGATAAGTTGAGCGCCTTCCCGATCATAGAACCGAGGCGCGAAGACTATGTTGAGGCCGCCCGACTGAGGAACCAATGCGCGGCCAAAGGAATACAGGCGGGGACGATCGATTTTCTGATTGCGGCCATTTGCATTCAATATGGATGTCTGCTGCTTACAACCGATCGGGACTTCGGCGCCATCGCAAGACACTCCGCCCTGAAGCTTCTGTAGACTCCACCCGCAAAAGTCCCTTTTCTCTTCCCTACACCCTTTTTCTCATCCTCCACAGCCCCAGCCCCACCCAGGCCCAAATAATAAAAGAAGGTGGCACACCGCATCGATCTGATACCAAAGTGGACGGCTGTGTCGCGTCATCAGATAGTGGGCAACCACAGTGGTTTTCCCGGAACCCGGCGGGCTGCTCAGGCAGACAATCGGCCTTCCTGCGGCCTTTCTCCAATAACTGAAAAAGACGCTTGCGGGGATAAATTCTGCCAAGGCGAGGCGGGCTGATCTTCGCAAGGGGGGGTTGTGATCCGCTTCATCTGAGCCGGTCACGTTCCTCTCGGAGCGCCTCCAGCTCGGCGATGGCCTCGAGATCCTTGGGTCGGCCTGCTGCGCGCTTGACCTGGATCAGCCGATCCAGCCCCAGGCAACGGCACGGAATCCCGAAGACGGTAATCGTGATGCAATCCGGAAGCAAGGTCTCGTAGGTCCCCCCTCCCGCAATCTCACCGAATAGATCAAGGCTCCCCAGGGAGGTGGAGAGGGTGAAGTTGAGCCCGCGCCGGATGGTTTCGACACCCCATTGAAATGGGAGGCCTGGCGGAGCGCCGCGAAGGTAGGGCGAAAGAGGGTCAAGCGCAGAGGCAAGCCGTTCGATGTTTTCCGGCGTCCGCGAATAGACAATGTCAAGGTCCTCGGTGAGACGGGCGGACCCGTGGGCCGTGGCTGCCGCTCCTCCGACGAGGATGAATTCAACCCCGCCCTCATGCAAGAGCTTCAGCAACCCTTCAAAGTTGGTCATTTCGCGGCCCGACCTCCTGCGCGCCTCAGTTCCTCGGCGAAGCTCTGGAGGCGCATCAGCTTCCAAAAGCGTTCCTCAACCGTAAGCTTGAGGTTCTCCCGGAGAAGCGTCCGATCAATGTCGCGCTTGTAGCGCTCGATCACCGGATCAGGCTCGAGGAAAATCTTATGCGGTGAAGGCTTATCGGCAGTCACCCAACTTCCCTCCGTCCTGTCACTTTCAGATTCTTAAATCCGCAATCCACAATCCGCACTTTACTTCATCCAGGCGAAGAGCTTTTTCTGATAGGCCATTTCCAAAATTTTCAGCCTATTTGCATTTTATCAGAATCCGCCCCGGCAGGCCAGGAGTTTTTCATCAGTGCCCCTTCAGGTAGGACATCTGGGCCTCCACATCCCCAGCCCCACTAGGCCAGAGCCGAGAAATAGCAGCTAGTTCAGGCCATTTTTAGATTCTCGGCATTCGGATGTTAGGGGCATATTGGGCAACTTGACAGATTCCCGCAAAGGACGTACATACAATAGAGATGAAACTAACTTTTGCCAGGAAGGTGTATCTAGGGTATATTGCCCTGATTGCAGGCTCCATGATCATTGGGCTCTATGCCATCACCCAGCTTTATCTCTTAAACCAAACCGTGCGCGCTGCTGTCACCCAATATCTTTCCGCGCAGCAGATCCTGTTCAGCCTGCAAGAAGCATTTCTCTCCCAGACAAACATCGAGAAAGAATTGCAATTCCACGCCAATCCTGGGCTGAGAGATCAATTTGACAGGTTCACCAGCACATTCCAAGCTCACCTTGACAGGTTAAAAACAGTTACTGACCTCACCCAGGCGAAAGACGCCGCCGAGCGCCTCATCCCTCTGTATCACGAATTCACACTGTCCAGTACCACCGATGCCTCGGAGCCAGGTAAAACCGACCTGCTGGCGAGATTCATTCGCGATGAGATAGGAAATCTCAAAATGATCTATAGGCAGGGCTTGCAGAATCACGCGCTCATCTTCGATCGACAGGTGCGGAAAGCCAGAGAGACCATGCTTTGGCTGCCTCTCCTGCTGACACTCGGCGGTATTGCAATTATCCACACTTTCATTTCTCTTACAAGAAAACCCCTCAGGCAGGTCAGGGAGGCCATAAAGGAAATGGTCAGAGGAAATATCGTCCAAACGCTACCCGTCGTAGCTAATGACGAAATTGGAGATTTGGTTTTTGCATTCAACCAACTGACCTGGAGGCTCCAGCGGCTGGACCATCTTAAGGAGGATTTCATCTCAAATCTCTCCCACGAGTTAAGGACCCCACTCACCTCATTACAGGAGGCCAACAACCTGTTGCTGGAAGAGGTGAGTGGCCGGTTGAATGAACGCCAGAGGCAACTCCTACTGATCATCCAGGATGACACAAAAAGGTTGCTCCACCTGACAACGAACCTGCTAGAGCTTTCACGGATGAGGGCAGGGATGCTTCCACTTCAATTGGAGCCATGTAATGTTGGAGAGCTGGTCAGTGATACCATGGAGGCCATGAGGCCGCTGGCGAGGAAAAAGGGCCTCGGCCTGGATCTGGTGGCGAAACATAGTGTTGATCCAATCCTCATCGATACAACCCGGATCCGCCAGGTCATCATCAATCTTCTATCCAATGCGATCAAGTTCACTCCTGAAGCCGGAAGGATTAGCTTGAGGATCCAAAAGGCTTCATCGAGGGAGATCCAAATCAGCATCACCGATACCGGCTGTGGAATCTCCAAAGACGACCTGGAAAAGATCTTTGACCGATTTTATACTGATGGGGGCTTTGGTCTTGGGCTTCCGATTGCCAAACAAATTATTCTAGCCCATGGCGGCAAAATGTGGGTGGAGAGTGAACCAGGCAAGGGGAGCGTCTTCTCCTTTACCCTTCCTGCTAAAGATGCAAAATTTAAAGCAAAGGAACCAATGATCTCGGCGCATGAGGGATCCAATTATGAGGATTCTCTGACTGACAATCCGCCTGTTGCTGGATAAGTTAATCTATGAAGACGTTGTCGAAAATCCTGCTGGTTGATGATGATCAGAATATCCTGACCACGCTCCGGATTCGATTGGAATCGCTGGGCTACCAGGTCGTTGTGGCCCAGGACGGCGAGCAAGGTCTTGCCCTCTGTGAATCAGAGATGCCAGACCTCGTTTTGTTAGACCTCAAGCTTCCTGGAATTAATGGGCTAGAAGTCCTCAAGCAAATCAAATCGGCTGGTGCATCGGTTGAGGTCATCATGCTGACCGCCGAAGGCACAATTGAGACATCCGTGAGGGCAATCAAGCTAGGGGCCTATGACTACCTCCCCAAGCCCATCAACCCGAAGCAGCTCAAGTCACTAGTTGAAAAAGCCTTGAAAAAGGGCGAGGTCAACCGTGAAACCCGAAGATTCAGAAAGCAATATAAGAGCCTGGGTGCGTTCGGGAGCATAATCGGTATAGCCCCCTGCATGCAGGAGACCTACCGTCTCATAGAGCAGGTCTCGCAGACGGACGCTACTGTTTTAATCACAGGCGAAAGCGGCACAGGTAAAGAACTGGTCGCCAGAACCATCCACGAGCTAAGTCCAAGGCGGGAATCTCCCTTTATACCGGTCAACTGTGCTGCGATCACACCCACCCTGTGGGAAAGTGAGATCTTCGGTCACGAGAAAGGGGCCTTCACCGGGGCAGCAGCCAGAAAAATGGGGTGTTTTGAGCTGGCCAATCAAGGGACACTCTTTCTGGATGAGATCTCGGAGATGCCTTTTGATAATCAGGCCAAGTTCCTGCGGGTGCTGGAAGACCACCGTTTCCGGCGCTTGGGTGGAAGCGAAGAAATCGAGGTCAATGTCAGAGTGATTGCCTCTACCAACCGAGAACTCTTGAAGGCCATTGAACTCAACAGCTTTCGTCAAGATGTTTATTATCGCATCAACCATTGTAATATAGATTTGCCGCCCCTTCGCAAAAGAAAGGAAGATATCCCTCACCTGATTCAGGCCTTTTTAACGGATGCAGCTGCAAGGAATAATAAACCCTTCCACACATTGAGCCAGGAGGCCATGGAGCTTCTTATGGACTATCCCTGGCCCGGGAATATACGAGAGTTAAAGAACGTCCTTGAGCGGGCTGTTGTGTTTTGCGAAGAGAAAGAGATAGGGCCCAAATATTTTAAGGAAAGTCTCATGGACACAGGTACAGACCCAGGAATAGTCACTGTGCCTGTGGGCACACCCTTGGAAGAAGCCGAACGGGTCCTCCTCCGAAAAACA
>DATECO010000124.1:0-3380 GCA_035286865.1 Nitrospiria bacterium
ACTTCAAAGGTTGCCCGAGGATCACTTCCAAAACTAATTCCCCCTTTCTTGACATTGGGGCAGGAAATATTAACCTCAAGTGCATGAACTCCTTCGATCTCCAATCTCCTGGCAACCTCTTGGTATTCTTCTATGGTCTCACCAAAGATATTGGCAACAACCCGCGTCTTAAATCGTTTCAGGAAAGGGAGCTTGTCACGGATGAAAGCCTCCACACCTATATTTTCAAGTCCAATGGCATTAAGCATCCCTGATGGGGTCTCGCACAATCGCGGACGCGGATAACCCTCACGTGGCTTTAGCGAAAGCCCTTTCACAACCACTGCCCCCAGACAATTCAGGTCGATCGCCGAGGCATATTCCTCCCCATAGCCGAACGTTCCCGAGGCTACCATCACCGGATTTTCAAGTAACAGCCCCCCGACGTTCACCGAAAGACTCAGCTGCCGTCCACGGCTCATGGACTTCTCCAACCCGCAATTTCCATCCGGAGTTTTAAAATTTTGTACAGCGATGCCCACGCCCGGGGCCGCAACAACACCCCGTATCCGAACCCGAAGAGCGGGACACAGAAAATCGACTCAAACCCCACCGTCCACCGGTTATTTACACCAAACCGTTTTGTTCCAAACAGGAGATGCAATACCAGCCTCCAATCCTTTAGCACCGGGAACATATTTATTTTTCCCACGGATCGTCGTTGCGAGGCAAAGCCGAAGCAGTCTCAAGAAGGAAGAGGGACCGAGCCATGAAACAAGATGGCTTCATCCTGTTCGCAATGACAGCAATACATCTAAGGTCCTAAAGACTATCGAAGCGGATTTCCAGAATCTCATATTCCACTTTCTTAGCAGGCGTGATAATCTCTACTGTCTCACCCACGGTATGATGAATGAGGGCCTTCCCTACCGGGGAGTGCACCGAAATCTTTCCGTTCTTCAGATCTGATTCATCCTGACCCACAAGGGTATATTGCTTTTTTGATCCGTCTCGGATATCCTTCATGACCACGGTGGCACCAAAGACCACTTTGTCCGCTGTAAGGTTGGCCGTATCAATGATCTGGGCATTGGCGAGTTTTGACTCCAGATCCTGGATCCGCCCCTCAATAAATCCTTGGCGCTCCTTCGCGGCATGGTATTCAGCATTTTCGCTCAAGTCCCCATGCCCCCTCGCATCGGCAATCTCCGAGATTATTTTATGTCGTTCTATTTTCTTGAGGCGGTCCAACTCTTCCCGCAATTGTTCATATCCATTTTTGGTCATCGGGATCTTCACGTCGCCCCCCTTTTGTAATCTTTACATGGTAGCTTGTGATACTGACTTTACAGTCTTCACGGTTGACAATTCACCTGTAGCTCCCGGTGGTAGTCCTGTAGGGCCTTTACACCACCTCTGCCTTTCAGAATTGCCTCAATGCCCCTCACCGCCGCCCGGGCCCCCGCTATGGTGGTGAAGTAAGGAATATTTTGATTTAATGTCGTGCGGCGAAGCAGATAAGAATCCTCCTGGGCTATTTTGTCCCCCACGGTGTTAATCACCATCTGGATCTCCCCGTTCTTAAGATAGTCTACTGCATGGGGCCTCCCCTCCTTGACCTTCTGGACGGTCTTCAGAGTGACGCCAGCCTGTTCTAGAGACTGTGCGGTCCCTCGCGTTGCCAGCAGGCTAAAACCTAAATCGCTCAGCTTTTGGGCAATGGGGAGGATTTGAGGCTTGTCGTGGTCCTTCACACTGATGAATACCATCCCTGATCTGGGAAGGGATCCCCCTGCACCCGCCTGGGCCTTGGAAAATGCCAGCCCGAACTCTGCATCGATCCCCATCACCTCACCGGTGGATTTCATCTCAGGACCCAGAAGGGTATCCACCTCTTTAAATCTCTGGAATGGGAAGACGGCCTCCTTCACGGCTGTGTAGGAAGGCACCCTTTCCTGCGTAATTCCCAGGTCTCTTAACCGTCTTCCCAGCATGACTTTCATCGCCACCTTGGCGAATGGGACCCCAATGGCCTTACTCACAAATGGAATAGTCCTGGAAGCCCTCGGATTGACTTCCAGAACGAAAATCTCGTCCGACCTGCCCGTCCTGCTGGCCGGCTTCACCGCAAACTGGACATTCATCAAACCCACCACGCCAAGGCTCTTAGCTAAGAGGACTGTCTGTTTTCTGATCTCCTCTAAGATATTCCCTGAGAGTGAGAAGGGGGGTAAGGAGCATGCGCTATCCCCGGAGTGGACACCCGCCTCCTCAATATGTTCCAGAATCCCACCGATGATCACGTCCTCACCATCAGAAACGGCGTCCACATCCAGTTCTATGGCATCCTCCAGGTACTTATCGATGAGGATCGGATGCTGGGGAGATTCTAGCAGTGCCCACTGGACATACTTTCTGAGGCTGACTTCATCATAGAGGATCTCCATGGCCCGGCCGCCCAGGACATAGGAGGGCCTCACCAGAACCGGGTAGGTCAGGCCGCTGGCGATCAACACGGCCTCCTCAATGGTCCGAGTAATACCACTTTGAGGCTGTTTTAATCCCAGCCGATCGAGGAGTTCCCTGAATCTTCCCCGGTCCTCCGCGAGATCTATTGCCTCAGGGTGTGTCCCCAGGATACGGATGCCAACTCGTTCCAGTGGAACGGCCAGTTTGAGCGGGGTCTGACCCCCGAACTGGACAACTATGCCATCCGGCTTTTCAATATCGATGATATTCAGTACATCTTCCTCTGTCAAGGGTTCGAAATAGAGCCGGTCCGACGTATCATAGTCGGTGCTGACGGTTTCCGGGTTGCAGTTGACCATGATCGTCTCATACCCCTCCTCCTTTGCCGCAAATGCAGCATGGACACAACAATAATCAAACTCGATCCCCTGCCCGATCCGGTTGGGGCCACTCCCCAAGATCATAATCTTTTGCCGCTGAGTGGGGTGGGCCTCGCACTCCCTCTCGTAGGTCGAATAAAGGTAAGGGGTATGGGCAAAGAACTCACCGGCACAGGTGTCCACACGCTTATAGGTCGCGATGATCCCTTTCTCTTTTCTCCGCCTACGGATCTCCTCCTCCTGAATCCCCATCAATTGGGCCAATCGCCGATCAGAGAAGCCGTACTCCTTGGCCTGTCGGAGTAGATCATTGCTGATATCGTGTGAACGCGCGATAAGTTGATTCTCAAATTCCACGATCTCCCTGATCTGGTGTAAAAACCAAGGGTCTATCCTGCTCAGCCCAGAGATGGTTTCCACATCGATTCCTCTCCTAAAAGCATCGGCGATGTACCAGACCCGTTCCCAATTTGGGATTCGGATCTTTTCTTTGATCTGGTCGAGATCCAGCTCTTGGACTTCTACAACCTCCTCACCCGATCCGCCTGAGGC
>DATECO010000125.1:0-7142 GCA_035286865.1 Nitrospiria bacterium
TGGCCTCGGGAGGATGTCCAGCGACACAAACGATGGGTTTCTGACCGACCACACCCATAATCAGGGGCTTGCCGCCCCGCATGGGCACGCCATTGACCACCACACCCGGTGAGCCCAGGGCCTTGATCAGATCAGCCGCAAAATCCCTTCCATCCACAGCTGTTCCCCCGGAGATGATGAGCATATCTGTTTCTTGAAGGGCCTTTTGCAGATGGGTTTTAAACTCATCGAAATCATCCTTCATAATACCCTTAAACATAGGAATTCCCCCGTGGGCCTTCACAAGGGCAGAGAGACCATAGGAATTACAGTCCCAGATAAAGCCGGGTTTCATGGGCTGCGTTGGTGGGATCACTTCGTCGCCTGAGGAAAAAATGGCCACACGGGGCAAGCGGGCCACTTTGACCGAAAGGATCCCCTGGCTGGCCAATAGGCTGATGTCCTCCGGATTGATCGGATGGCCTTTTTTAAGAAGAGGCGACCCCTTTTTGAGATCGTATCCCTGGACCTCGATATTGGCCCCTTCCTGAACGGCTTTTTGGATCGTGATCTGATCTCCGCCAGAGGCGGACTGGCGACGGGCGTCCATTTCCCGCACCACGGCGAGGCCGACCATGGGAGGGACATAGCACCCGGTGTTAACCTCGACGGCGGTTTCCGGTTTGACGGCCTTGACGTGGGATTGTCCGGGTGAAATCCTGCCAACAACTTTTAAAATGACCGGGTGTTGATCTGAGGCATTCTCTGTTTCAGGGGCATTGATCAGAAAACCTTCAATAATAGAGCGGGAGTAAGGGGGAGAATCCATGAGGGCACATCGCTCTTCGGTGAGGACTCGACCGGTGAGTGTTTCGAGGGGAAGCTCTTCGAACCCAATCGGACCCGAGGGAAAAGCGGAAAGGAATTGCTCCAGGGCACCCTGGACTGGATCAGTGGATGGGGTGGCCATGGTTGGGTTTATACCTTTGCGGTGGCCATGGATCGCCTTCGGTCCTGGATTGCGGCAATCATTTCTTCATTGGTGGAAAATTTGAACTCCTCCAATCCGCGGAGCTTGACCTCTTCACATTCGAGTTGATAGAGGATCTCGAGATCCGTTTTGTTGACCACCTCCGGCTGGCGTGTTTCCAAGAGGAAATGTAGTTTCTTTACCTTATCCTGGAGCGTGGAGGCGTCAAGCTGGCTTTTTGTGGCGAGATAGCGCCTGACGACCTCGCTGCACCGATCCCCATCTCGCTTTGCAATTCCGACCAGTCCGGCACTAGCCTTGCGGGCCCAGCCGACTGTGAAGAAGCCTTCCAGGACCTTTCCTGAACCTTCATCATAGACCTGGAAAATCGCATCGTCCGGCTCATTCTGGGTGGGGTGGGGATTCGTGGCAAAGTTGCCATTTCGGGTGGGAAGACCCAGGTTCTGATCGACCTGATCACCCACCGCAAAGATCACGGTATCGCAGGGAAATTCATGGAAAAGTTTCAACCCTACCGAGGCATAATCCTCTCCACGCCGTTCCAGCTTATTCTCCTCGATCTCCAGGGCCCTGACGCGGTTGCTCTGATCCACCAGGACGCGTCCAGGCGAGGATAGAAACCGAAATCTCATCTGGGTCTCACTGACGGGGGCGTCACATTTAGTAAATTCTCCGACCATATCTTTAAGGATCTGATCGGGGGCCTGTCCTGCCGCCTGAAGGCGAGAGTGAATGCGGGCAAACTCTTTTTCAAGATACTCCCGATCGATATTCGAGCAGATCGCGTGCATCTCCTTAGGGTTATACTTGCGCTCGGCTGGGCCGCGCCGCACGATAGCGGTGACTTCCTTGACCTTGCGATAGCGGATCAGCCAGTGGGCAATGTCCACCATTACATCCCCGATCCCGATCACGGCCACCCGCTGTCCGGTCTCGAAGGGCCGCTGACTGAACCCTGGGAGCTGGTTATAGTGATAAACCACATCCTTGGCATGGTACACCCCCAAGGCGTTTTCCCCTTGCACCCCGACGGACTTGGTGCCCTGTGCCCCTGTCGCAATGACGAGGGCGCTGGCCCCTATTTGTTGGAGGTCCTGGATTGAAATAAGCTTTCCATTCCCTACCGTTAAATTGCCAAAGTAGTAGACATTTCCCCGGTGTAATATATCCCAATAGCTTTTTCGCAAGCCATTGCGGAGTCTGTGTTTACTGGGGAAGATGCCATATTCGGCTAGACCGCCAAACTTGGCATCACGGTTGAGCAAAATTACAGCATGACCATCTTTTGAGAGCGCATTGGCGACCTGCATCCCTGCCGGACCAGCCCCAACAACGATAATCAAGTGACCACCCTTTTCCATAGAATCTAACGCCTCTTCTCCCTGATATCTCTATCCTTATAATTAATCCTCTTTCAGCACCCGGACATATAAAAGGCTATCTACAAATGAATACGGCTCTATAAGTAGAAAAATTTATTTAACCGGATGGTGGCAAAGCAATCTAATTATACCAATTTGTCAGATGGTTAGACATCACCCAAAAGACCCACCTGTCGATATCAAATAAGGACTAGATCACTGATCACATTTAGGTCTTTTGGGCCACATTCGGAAGCAACGGGCATGGTTGTCGAAATTGGATTTCCAAGATAGTGATCGGACGAACGGGCTAATTTATCATAATCTGAACCAAATTGTCAAAGGAATTTATAGAGAACCCAGGGTCACGTCATAGTTTACTGTAATGCATTGAAACGCCAAACTATTTAAGCATTACATCGAATTGGAGTGATTGTCATTCCCATGAAGCTTGTCCCCGCATGCTTTAAGCGGGGAATGGGAATCCAGTATTTTCAATGATTCTGGATTCCCGCTTGCGCGGGAATGACGCGATTGGCAGTGACTTTGACGTGGCCCTGATAGAGAACCTAACCCCTCAGGGGCCGGTGTATCTGGTGAGGCCACCGAGGGTGCCAAACCATTTGTTGTTTTGATCATCGATCGCAATAGCATAGATAGTATCTGCTAAGAGTCCAGTTTCTTTGCTATAGTTGATAAAACCACGTTGGGCATACCGACTGACCCCACCATTCGTCCCGATCCAGAGCACTCCATCACGATCGATAGCCAGGCTGTTGATAACATTGCCTGATAGACCATCGTGGCTAGTATAATTCTTCCAGTGTTTGCCGTCAAACCGGGAAAGCCCAGCCCCCCAGGTGCCAAACCACGCGTTACCTTGTCGATCCACTACAGAACTGATCACATAATTTGGATTATAGGACTGGACCTGTTTAGACTGTTCTTGGTGGTGGGGGATGGGCAGCGGATAGGCCTGTACGGCCTCTTTCTCTTGCGGGAGGGTGGCCCCCAGACCGTCCTTATGGGTCCAACTCTTCCAGCGTTGGCGGTTATAGAAGGTGACTCCACCTTCGGTGCCGAACCAAAAATATCCCTTCGGGTCCAGGCTGAGGGTATAAACCCAGGCATCCACCAGGCCATCCTCGGTTTTATAGGTCTTGAAGGCTTTACCGTCAAACCGGCTCACCCCCTTCCAGGTGGCAATCCACAGCGTTCCCCTGGGATCAAATGCAAGATCATAGACCCACAGGTCCCCAAGGCCCTGCCCCGGCTGATAAGGCTGCCAGTCCGCTCCGTAAGAGGCGGTGACCCCTCCACCATAGGGGGTGTAGGTTTTCCATGAGGCCCCGTCGAAATGGCTTAAGCCCCCACCATAGGTCCCAATCCAAACACCTGAGCCAGAGCCAGTTAATCCACTTGACCGTCCTCCTGATCCAGATGGCGCGGAAGACTGGCTCTTTAGATCGGGATTGATTGTCAGAATGATGTTGCTCAGCAGCCCGTCCTTGGTGGTGTACACAGTCTGGCTCTCGTCCTGCCGGTTATATCGGATGACACCATTCGTGGTTCCCACCCACAGGTGTCTTGGGTCAACGGCCAGCGCCCTGACCAAGGCCCCGATGGCCCAGCTCGTCCATAATTCTGGGTAGAGAGTAGAGGGACGGAATTCACCTGAGACGGTCTTCACTCCTTTGCCTTCCTGACCTCCGTGTGGAGGTGGAGGAGGATTATAATTGGCTGTGGAAACTTTGATCAGTCGACCAATATTAGGTGGAGGGGTTTCCCCCTGAGAAGACAGGGCGAAACAGAAAACGGTGGCGATGAGACCTGAAAGGATAAATGCCTGATGATAAGACTTCACTGCGTAATATCCGGGTTACGGCCCCTGAGTTGTGACCTGGATTGAGGGTTTTACTCTTCTCCCCATTTGAGTTTTGTCCGGAGGATTTCATAGTAATTTTTGTCTGGGGCACGGGCTAGGATGATCTTGTGTTCGGAGGCCTCTATTTCCACCACATCATCATGGCGCAATGTGAAACCTACCTGACCGTCAAAGGTGATCACTGTCCCCTCGTCTTTGCTCTTGAGGATGGTCTCAATCTTTGCTGAGGCCGGGATAACAATTGGGCGGTTGGTGAGGGTGTGGGGACAGATGGGGGTGAGAATCATGGCCTCCACGGAGGGGTTAATGATGGGGCCCCCGGCCGAAAGGGAATAAGCGGTAGAGCCAGTGGGGGTGGCGATGATCAAGCCATCTCCCCTTAATGAAGAGACAAATTGGCCATTAATAAGGATCTCCAGTGTGATCATCCTGGCCTGGGTCCCTTTGCTCACCACAGTGTCATTGAGACAATAGGACTGGGCCACGCGCTCGCCCTGGCGATAGACATGGGCCTTAAGGATCAAGCGCGGATCAGGAACAAACTCGCCCTTAAAGAGCTTGTCCAAGGTCGGATAAATCTCCTCCAAAGTGACCTCTGTGAGGAAGCCCAGCCCACCCAGGTTGACGCCGATGATCGGGATGTTCCTTCCTCCCACCAGACGGGCTACAGAGAGCAGGGTGCCATCACCCCCCAGAACAATGATGGCATCCACCAGGGCGGGGATTTCTGACTTCTTGTACATCTTCTGGGGCTGGACATCCTTGCTCAATATCGAAGCCGTGTCAGTATCAATGAAGACCTCTTTTTCCTGCTGGGAAAGCCATGGGATCAGTTTCTCCAATACCGCTTTGGTATCCGGATACTGAATTTTAGCGACGACCCCCACCTTTTTCATGCACTCACTCCTTTTGGCTCACTGCGAATGGTTGATGATGGGCCATCTCGTTGATCACATTTAGATGAAGGAGAACCATTTTTCTCAAAGCTTTTATGATTGTATCTTCCCCCCGAACCTTTGTCAATGCGTGCGCTTTGCCCCTTTTCTTTATTGACATTTCTATCGATTTCGCTATACTAAAAATTTAATCTAGAAATCTGTTTTTGGATATACCTGATCAAGTTATGAAAGAGACGTTACACCAAATTGTGCTTGAGTCCCTGAAGGAGGCGAAGGCGAGCGGGGAGCTTCGCCTGGAGCCATTTCCCAGTTTAACTTTCGAGATTCCCAAGCGGGAGGGCCAGGGCGATCTGGCGACCCCTATAGCCATGGGTCTAGCTGCGGGTGAGGGCCGAGCACCTCGGCAGATCGCCGAGATCTTGGTGAAACACTTGCGGGGCCATGGAGGGCTCGTTGAAAAGGTGGAGGTGGCGGGGCCAGGCTACATCAATTTTTACCTTCAGAAGACTTATTGGTATGAGGTGCTGCGTGATGTTCTCACAAAGGGCGAGAGGTATGGCCGGTCCGAATTCGGCAGAGGGCAGCGCGTCCTGGTGGAGTTTGTGAGCGCCAATCCCACCGGTCCTCTCCATGTGGGACATGGCCGGGGAGGGGCGGTCGGCGATGTCCTGGCCAATCTTCTTGTGGCCACCGGCCATGAGGTTTGGCGAGAATATTATGTGAATGACGCCGGGACCCAGATGGAGACCCTGGGCCGCTCCGTCCTCCTGCGCTACCAGTCCCTCACAGGCCCTACTGCAGGCGGAGGACCTGAGCGGAGTTTACCCGAGGGATGCTACCAGGGTGAATACATCGCGGAAATTGCCAGGGAGATGATCCGTCAGCCTTCTCAAGAGGTACAGGCCAGACTCAAACAGGGGGATGCTGCATTTTTCACGGAATTTGCTAAGGGATTCCTGCTCAAAGAGATCCAGAGAGATCTTCAGGAATTCGGGATCAGGTTCGACACCTGGGTGAGCGAGCGAAAGCTTTATGAGGACGGTATTGTGGATCGGGTCCTGGCCGATCTCAGGAGAGGAAAGTTTATTTACGAGAGGGATGGAGCCGAATGGCTTAAGACCACGGATTTTGGTGATGACAAGGACAGGGTAATCCGGCGGAGCACTGAGCAGCACACCTATTTTGCCTCAGATATTGCCTACCACCAGCATAAGTTCGCTCGGGGATTCGGGCGAGTGATCGACATCTGGGGAGCGGACCATCACGGGTATATCCCCCGGATGAAGGCCGCTGTGGAGATCCTGGGCCGGCAAAAGGGGGACCTGGAGATCCTGCTGGTCCAACTGGTGAACCTATTGCGCGGTGGGAAGCCTGTGGCCATGTCTACCCGCGCGGGCGAGTTTGTGACCCTCCGCGAAGTGATCCAAGAGGTGGGCAAAGATGCGGCCCGTTTCATTTTTCTGATGCGCCGTTGCGACAGCCCTCTGGACTTTGATCTTGAATTAGCCAAACAACAGTCCAATGAGAATCCCGTCTATTATGTCCAATATGCCCATGCCCGGGCGTGTAGTCTGGAGGAGATGGCCGCAAAACAGGGGATCATGATCACAGATCCTTCAGATGTGGATCTCAAGCCACTGGAACTATCCGAGGAGTTTGTCCTGATGAAGCAACTCTCTCTCTTTCCAGAGCTGGTGGAGGTCAGTGCTAGAACTCTGGAGCCGCACCGTTTAACCTTCTATCTCCAAGAGTTGGCCGCTGGCCTACATAATTACTATTATCATCACCGTATCCTGACCGAGAATCTTTCCCGATCCATCGCCCGTCTTGCCTTGGCCCTGGCGATACGGACCGTGATTGCCAATGCCCTCAGGCTGTTGGGGGTGAGTGCACCGAGCAGGATGTGAAACGGTGAAATTTATTATCCTGAGGCAGGATACAGAGACATCGGCACGGCTGGGTCGGATCTCGACAGCCCATGGGGAAGTCACCACACCGGCCTTTCTACCCGTGGGCACTGCAGGATC
>DATECO010000126.1:0-5140 GCA_035286865.1 Nitrospiria bacterium
CCGGTTGTTACACTTCCTTCTTTCTCGGCAGCCGTCTGGGCCGGCCCATCGATCAACTGGTGCCCCACAGGCCCCCTAAATCCCTGGCGCTTATCGATATCCCGTAGACCCTCATCCAGCGCCTTGTTGGCCGTCAGTTGCATCTCAATATTCAGCGTCGTATAGATATTCAGGCCACCTCTGTACAGCTGTTCAGCCCCATAATTGGAGATGAGATATTGGCGCACATACTCGAGAAAATACGGGGCGATCTCCTGCTCAGGCTGTAACTTCTGAAAATAGAGATCCTGCTGATAGGCCTCCCGATATTGGGCCTCCGTGATGAACCCTGTCTCCAGCATTCTTCCCAGCACGATTCCTTGGCGCTGCTTGGCCCGCTGGGGCGAGAAGTAGGGGGAGTAGTCCGTTGGGGCCTTGGGGAGCCCGGCAAGAAAGCCTGCCTCCGACAAGGTCAATTGGCCGACATCCTTGGCGAAATAAGTACGGGCAGCCGCCTGGATACCATAAGCGCCATGACCGAAATAGATTTGGTTAAAATACATCTCTAAGATCTGTTCCTTGGTGAACAGTGTTTCTATCTTCCGGGCCAGCAGGATCTCCTTGATTTTTCGTTTAATATCCTTTTGTGGGGTGAGAAAAAGGGAGCGGGTCAACTGCTGAGTAATGGTACTGGCCCCCTGTTTGATCTTCATGCTGGATAGATTTGCAAAGGCCGCCCTGAAGATCCCAAAAAGATCAAAGCCCCCATGCTCATAAAATCTGGCATCCTCCACGGCGATGAGCGCCCTGATAAGATCCTGCGGGATTTGGTCCAGGGGGACCATGATCCGTTTTTCTATAAAGAATTGACCGATGGGCCTGTTATCATCAGAGTAGACCCGTGTTACAAGGCTGGGCTGATAGCTTTTTAGGGTCTCAAGTGGCGGGAGATCACGCCCCAGGTACACAATGCCCCACCCTCCCCCGATTAAGGAGAGCAGGGTCATCGTAGCCAGCAACAGCCACCATTTTTTCTTCCACCAGAAAGCTCCATGAAGTGTTGGACCTTTGGGTGCCAATTCTTCAAAGGGGCCCCAGACTCCTTTTTGATGTCTACCGTCGTAGGGCATACTAAAAAATAATTATACCTTTGGTGGACTTAAAACTCAATAGAAGGAGCGATTGGGAAGGCCAGATGCCTGGTCCTGCTCTCGGGATAGCGAAATTAGCCACTCGCTTTGGTTGGGCTTATTTAATACGAGGGTTAGAAACTCAGACGCAGCGTGGCAAGAAGATTTTGATCATTGGTAGACCTGAGCAGGTAGACCATCTCCAACGTTGAATGAGGGGCAATAGACCGGCCCAGGCTAAACCGCCAGTCCCCACCTGCCATGGGATCATAGATCACTTTTGAATCGAGATCAGCCATGCGAGCCTGTATCATCATGGCGATCCGAGTATTATCGGTAAGGCTCATACCACTTTGAACGGTCAGCTTTGTCCTCTTTACCTGTGGGCCAATCCCGTCATCAAAGAAAGGTTTTCTCACAGAGAGGCCCGACACCTCAACACGACCGTCCGTCACTCGAAGCTGTGCAGAGGTCAGCCGCTCCCCATAGGTCCTCAGGGTGTGGAGTACTTCCACCTGTTCCATTCTCTGCCGGATGATAGACTGGAGGGCTGTCTCCGCAATCATCCTGGCCTGCCCCCGTTGCTCATCCATGAGGTAGTAGGCATCGCCACCCAGGGCAGGTTGAACTTCCAGACCCGTCGTGTTGGCACCCCTCTGCAGCTCCTGAGAATAACTCACGGCAAGATTCCTTACAAGGTTGGAAAAATCCCCAAAAGCCAACTCCTCGCGGGCAAAAGATAAAAGCCCCTGATTATCCCTGTGTTGGTGGGCGAGAACACCTGTTGGGAGTAAAACCAGGATTGCAAAGATTATGAGTATTGTTTTTTTCATTTAAGCCCCATGGCCATTATCACCATTTAATATAATTTTAGCTCTTGCCCTTAAATTATGCAAGCCACAGACCAGTCCTTACTCAGAAATCAGCCAAATGACCATTTATAACTACTTAATTTTACGTTTATTTTTCTTGTGTAGTCTTTTTACAACATTTTCGCTCAGACATTCAGCCGTGGAATATCCAATCTAGGTAATACTATTGTGGAATTTCCACTCAATCTTTTACTAAAAACCTATGTAATTTCATTTATATATACGAATTTTCCCCTAAATTTATAAATTAGGACATGGATTACCTACTTTATCTAGAATTATAACTACCTTCGGATTGACACTGAGGGACTGAGAGTACCTAGTGGAAGGTTAAGAATTCGGGCTCAAATATGCTTGAGTGGGGTTGGCCCTTTCTCCATGGTAGAGGAGTTGAGATGATTTGGGATGAGACTTAGAGGTAGCAGAGAGCCCATTCTATACTTTTGTTAGCGTTTCATCTCCTGCGGTTTGCCCAATAAAAAGCCTTGAACCAGATAGATGCCGAGCTCTCGGACCACTCCTAGTTCCTTGGCCGTCTCGACCCCCTCCGCAATAATCCCCTCTTTACAGTAATTTTTTAAGGCCAGCACCAAATCTTTTAAAAACCTCCTAAACTCCTCAGAGGACACAGCCTGTAGAATAGTGGATCGATCCACCTTGATATAGTCTGGAATGAGCTGGGCGATAAAAGGCAGGGAGATAAAGCCAGCCCCAAAATCATCAATCGCAAATTGATACCCCTGCTCTCGCCACTTGCCGGCAATCTTTAAGTGATTTTTAATATCATGCAGCGCCTCCACCTCCGAGATCTCCAAGATCACCTCCATACCATCAGGCTTGGGGATCATCTCCAGTTGGCTTAAAACCTCAAAATCGATATTGATAAACATCCTTTTAAGTCCCACCTCCCCTGCCACTTGGAGCTGGGATCGAAAACAGATCCTTTTTAATTCACTGAGCTGTCCCACGGCCTGATAGCGTTTAAAAAGCTGTAATATACTCAGCCTGCCTTGAGGATCGCGGCTTAAGGCCTCATAGCCTAGGATCTCATTGGATCGCACATCCACCACGGGCTGAAACACCACCTTGATAGAATGCTCATCGAGTCGGTATTCTTCCTCCCCGATGTGGATCTTGTCTCCCCCCTTCTTGGCAATATAAAGGGCCCGATCCGCCAGACGGATTAAGCTATCCACACTTTGGCCATGCTCAGGGTACATGGCCACTCCGATGCTTAAGTCCAGATCCAACTGGGCCTCCTCGCTGATTCTGCGGATCCCCTTCCGAATCCGCTCCCCCGCAATTAAGACTCCCTCCCGGGTGGTATCCGATAACACCACCACAATCTCATCTCCCCCCCAGCGGAAGACTAAATCGGTCCCCCGGGTGGATTCTTGGATTTCCTGGGCCACCGCCTTTAATACCTCATCCCCGGCATGATGGCCCCGGGTATCATTCACGGCCTTAAAATGATCCAGATCACACAGTAAAATCGCCAGGGAGTGCTGATTTCGATCGGCCCGGCTAATCTCTTCTTCCATCCGGTAGTTAAAATATCGGCGATTATAAAGGTCGGTGAGCACATCCCGAATGGCCTGCTCGGCTAAGGCTTTTTCTGCTTGCTTTCGCTCGCTGATATCGCGAAAGCTCCACACCCTTCCTGAGCTCTTTCCCCCAATCCGCTGCGGCTGTGAATAGCGCTCGAAGATCCTCCCATCCTTAAATTCCAGTAAATCGTGGCTCTCTATCTCCGGTTGGGCGTACAATTCCCTCACTCTTGCTAAAAAGCCATCGGGGTCTTTTAGCTGTTCCAGGACGAAGGCCAGCATTTGGTCATCGTCCCCCGAGGCTAAAATGGACTCAGGAATGTGCCACATCTTGGCAAATTTTTGATTAAAGCTCACCATTTTCCCCTGATTATCGACCACAAGAATACCGTCGGCCGTGGATTCGAGGGTGGCGCGGAGAAGTGAAAAAGATTTTTCGAGTTCCTTGTTCTTCTGGGCTAGATCGCTGGCCGCCTCCTGAACCTGCTTAAAGAATTTGCCCTTTTGGATCGCAGTGGTCGCGTGATGGGCCAGCGTGAAAAGTAAATCCTCATCTTCTTGGGTGTAAGCCGACCCATCCAGTTTATTGGCGATACCCATTCCTCCAACGACCGTTCCTTGATAGAGGAGGGGGACACCTAAAAAGCTCTGAATCGGAGGGTGGTGGGGTGGAAACCCGACGGAGCGGGGATCTTTTGATAGGTCAACCAGACGTACCGGTCTGCCCTCTTTTAAGACTGCCCCTAGGAGTCCCTTCCCTTCTGGTTTCCCTTTCAAAGGAAATCGCTTGAGATCGATCCCTGCATGTTTGAACTGGGCAATCCCTTTTGTGATCGGGTCCATAAGGTAAAGGGTACTCATCTCGGATGGGATCAGATCCTTGGGGTATAAGACCAGTTTGTCCAGCATTGTATCCAGGCCGGTCTCAGTGGCAAGAGTTAGGGCACATTCTTGCACGATCTTTAGCTGTCGAATCCTGGCCTCTTCAGACGACCGGGCCGCCTCAATCGAGGCACACATATGGTTGAAGGACCGGCCGAGATTCGCGACTTCATCTTGACCTTTAAACGAGAGACTGACACGATAGTCTCCTTGTGCAACGTCTTCCGCACGCCGAGCGAGCCTGAGTACCGGCGTGACGATCATCTTATTGACCATCAGATAGAGGATCAACAACATCAGAGAAATCCCGAGTGGCCCGGCAATGAGCATCCTGGAGCGGAGGTGGCTGATTAGAGCCTCCTTGGGATCCATAGGGACATACAGCCCGATAGCCGCCACGGTCTTGCCTTCTAAGATTATGGGGACACTCAATTCTAGGATCTTCTTTCCTTCTTTAATCTCCTCGTGTGCGCGCGGTTTCCCGCTGAGTAAAGCAGCCAGATCCCATCCATCGGGAACTTTTCCGATCTGAGTGGGATCACTACTGGCCAGGACAACTTGGCCTTGCTTTTGTGGCCCGTAGATGTTGATTCTTAGATACTGGGGACGATAGGTAACAAACTCGCCTATTAATTTCTGGAGTGCCTTTTGGTCTTGAATCGTCTCGATCGATGAAATGCCTGTTTGCAGTGCGGTTGCATCAAGAATGGCCTGCTCCACATAGGTTTGC
>DATECO010000127.1:0-6794 GCA_035286865.1 Nitrospiria bacterium
GAACGTCCGGCTTCGGAGGCGTGGGCGTGGGAGCCCGGGGGGTTGTGATGACACTGCTTCTTCTTTTTTGCCGTAGCGGCTCCCCGATCTTAAATGGCCACTGTGAGATGCTTCATAGCGATTGATTGTCCTGCAGAGATCAAGGAAGAAATCCTAAAGATCCAGAGGGAGCTTAAGATGGTTTTAGGGGACATGCCTGATACCCGTCCGACGCCCATCAGACGAAGGGGGACGCCTGAGGAAAAAAATCGCGGCGGGATGGACGGGCCGGACAGGTTAGGGATAAAATGGGTCCGTCCGGCGGGGTTTCATCTTACCCTCAAATTCTTGGGCAATGTGACCCAGGAGAGGCTCTCTGGGATCGTAGAGGTGGTTGGTAAGGTTGGGCCGTCTATTCCACCCTTCATGGTATCTGTGAGTGGCGTAGGGGTATTTCCCAACGCCCGGGATCCCCGGGTCATCTGGATCGGAGTGCGGTCGGTAGGAGAAGATCTGGTCCGACTCCAAGAAGGGATTGAGGAGGGGTTAGAACCCCTAGGTTTCGCCCGTGAGGGCCGATCCTTTCATCCCCATTTCACACTGGGCAGACTAAAATCGTTTGGGGGAACCCGCCGGCAGGTTGACTCCCGACCCGCCCGAGAGGCCCTGGTAAAATGGATTGCTCAAAATGAGCAAAGGGAATATGGCAGATTTGAGGTGAAGGAGGTTCTGCTGATGAAAAGCGATCTCAAGCCCGGCGGGGCAGTCTACACCCCACTGGCCGCGGTGGGGCTGGAGGGGTAGGAAGAGGGAAGCAGTAAAATAAACCTTGTTATATAATATATAAGGAGAGAGCCATGGTTGAGAAAGAGAGCAGCAGGGGAAAGGCCTTGGATCTGGCCATTTCACAGATCGAAAAACAGTTTGGCAAAGGGGCCATCATGCGGCTGGGCACCGGAGAGATTCCAGTCGATATCCCGGTGATCCCTACCGGTTCCCTGGGACTGGATATTGCTGTGGGAATTGGAGGTTTGCCGCGAGGGCGGGTCATTGAGATTTTTGGCCCTGAGTCCTCTGGAAAGACGACTCTTTCCCTTCATGCTGTGGCCTCGGCCCAGCGGGAAGGAGGAACAGCCGCCTTTATTGATGCAGAACATGCACTGGACATCCATTATGCCAAGCGATTGGGGGTTCGTACCGATGACCTCTTGGTCTCGCAGCCCGATACGGGCGAACAGGCCCTCGAGATCGTCGAGACCCTAGTCCGGAGCAGCGCCGTGGATATTATCGTCATCGACTCCGTCGCAGCCCTGGTCCCTCGGGCGGAACTGGAAGGGGAGATGGGAGATGCCCATATGGGTCTTCAGGCGCGGTTGATGTCACAGGCCTTAAGAAAGCTCACGGCGACCATCAGTAAGTCCCAGACCACTGTGGTCTTCATCAATCAGATGCGCATGAAAATCGGGGTAATGTTTGGCAATCCCGAGACCACCACCGGCGGAAACGCCTTAAAGTTCTACTCCTCGATGCGGCTGGATATCCGCCGGATCGAGTCACTCAAGGATGGTCAGAATGTGGTGGGCAGCAGGGTCCGAGTGAAAGTGGTCAAGAATAAGGTGGCCCCCCCCTTTAAGCAAGCGGAATTTGATGTGATGTTTAATGAGGGGATCTCTAGGATTGGTGAAATCGTGGACCTGGGGGTTGAAAAAGGGATTATCGAAAAGAGCGGGGCCTGGTATTCGTATAAAGGGGAAAGGGTCGGCCAGGGTCGTGATCAGACCAAGGAGTATCTCAAGGAGCATGCCCCTGTGGCCAAGGAGATCGAGGGGAAGATCAAAGAGGCTTTTGGGCTGGGGAGAGCAGCCGAGGAGAAACGGGCCACTACCGCTTTAGGTGGAGCAACCGGCAAGTCGGTGCCCATGGGGAAGGAGCACCATCGGTCTGTCTAGATAGTGGGGGCAAAGGACGTTATTCGTGAATTGTGATTCGTTAATCGTGGGAGTTCCAGAACGATTAACGTTTAACGTATAACGTTTAACGAATCTTGGTATTGCCCCCACAACCATAGGAGGGATCAAAAAGATGAGGATTGAGGATCTTTTGAAGTCGGCCGTTGAAAAGAAGGCCTCCGATTTACACCTGAAGGTCGGCATCAGTCCGATCATACGGGTGGATGGACATTTGATCCCTTTGGACAAGAGCCCCAAGATCACTCAGGAAGATGCGATCGCCATCGCTTTTTCCATCATGAATAATCAGCAGAAGCAGCGCTTCAAGGAGCATTCAGAACTTGACTTGGCCTATAGCTCCCCAGGCCTGGGCCGGTTCCGTGTCAATGTTTTCCAGCAACGGGGGACGATCGGGATCGTTTTCCGTGTGATTCCGATGAAGATCCCCACGGTCAGCGAGCTCAATCTCCCCTCTGTGATCGAGAAAATCGCAATGGAACCCAGAGGGTTGATCTTGGTGACTGGCACGACAGGCTGTGGCAAGTCTACGACTCTAAGTGTGATGGTGGATTATATCAATCGTAATTGCAACTGCAATATCATTACCATCGAGGACCCCATTGAATTTTTGCACAGGGATCGAAAAGGGATTGTGAACCAGCGGGAAATCGGAACTGATACCGAGTCTTTCAGCGTGGCTCTGCGAAGTGCCCTGCGCCAGGATCCTGATGTTATCCTAGTGGGGGAGATGAGGGATTTTGAGACCATTTCCACTGCCCTGGTGGCGGCCGAGACCGGGCACCTAGTGATGAGCACCCTGCACACGGTGGATTCTGTGGAGACGATCAATCGGATCATTGCTGTTTTTCCGCCTTATCAACAAAAACAGATCAGGCTGCAATTAGCGGCAGTACTGAAAGGGATTATTTCCCTGCGACTGGTGCCGCGGGCCGAGGGTCAAGGACGAGTCCCTGCAGCAGAGATTATGATCGCCACCCAGACCATTAAGGAATGCATTATTGATCAGGACAAGACCCGAAAGATCCTTGAGGTGGTCGCTGCAGGTTCTACCCAGTACGGAATGCAGACCTTTGATCAGTCCCTGTATGGCTTATATCAGAAACACTTAATCTCGTATGAAGAGACGCTGCAGTGGTGTACTAACCCGGATGACTTTGCCCTCAAGGTCAAGGGCATCCAGTCCACCACTGATCTTGCCTTAGCGGGGGAGAAAAAGGTGGCCGAGGTGGATCGTGACAAATATAGGATTGAGCGATTTGGGAAATAAAGGGCTGAAGGGTGCTGCCGATGGGAAGACAGCACTGTCCCAGGCTCGAAGGGCTGCTTACCAGATCTTGGCTCGTAGAGGGCATAGTCGACTGGAGGTGAGGGAGAAACTCCAGAGGCGTGGATTTCCTCCGGGGATTGTGTCTACTGTGATTAAAGAACTGGTGGCCGGGCATTACCTGGATGATCGACTCTTTGCCCTGACCTGGGCACAAGGGGCGGTTGAACGTCGGCATTTGGGTCCTCTGGCCCTCAGGACAGGATTGCGCCTAAAGGGGATCGACCGGGAGATTATTGAGGAGGTCTCGCAGAAGGTCTATGCGGAGAAGGACGAGGAGCAAGTGGCTGGTGCAATTGGCAGAAGGCGCCTTGAGTGCATGCAGCGGGGCGGGCCTGAGGGTTCCAGGAGGCGTCTGGCCGGTTATCTGATGCGCAAAGGATTTACATCTGAGGTGATCGGGAAGGTTTTGCGGTCTATAGAGAAGCAGCCAACCGATACATTAGACTGAAAAAGCGAGCCTCTGGCTTTGCCAGTCCGCCTGAGGCGGAGAGCGCGGGGTGTGGGGGCACGGGCCCCCACAGATAATAAAATGACCTCGAGTGAGATTCGGGAGGCCTTTTGTCAATTTTTTACCCAGAAGGGGCATACCCTTGTGCCGAGCTCTCCCCTGATTCCCACGAAAGATCCTACCTTGCTGTTCACCAATGCGGGTATGGTTCAATTTAAGGACGTTTTTCTGGGCAAAGAGACACGGGGCTACAGCCGGGCGGTGTCTTCCCAGAAGTGCGTACGAGCCGGGGGCAAGCACAACGACCTGGAGAAGGTCGGGTGGACCGGTAGGCACCATACCTTCTTTGAGATGCTGGGGAACTTCTCCTTTGGGGATTATTTCAAAAAGGAGGCCATTGCTTATGCCTGGGAGTTACTCACAGACCTCTGGCATCTCCCCAAGGATAAGCTCTGGATAACGATTTATCAGGATGATGACCAGGCCCACGATCTCTGGCGATCAATCGGCGTCCCGAAGGAACGCATAGTGCGTCTAGGGGAAAAAGACAACTTTTGGGCTATGGGTGAGACCGGCCCCTGCGGGCCGTGCTCTGAGATCCTCTACGACCAGGGCAAACAGGCGGAACCCCCCAACCACACCTGTCGCGGTGTGGGCTGCGATTGTGACCGATACCTGGAGATCTGGAACCTCGTCTTTATGCAGTCTATTCGGGATGCAGTGGGTAATCTGACCCCACTTCCAAGGCCCAGCATTGATACGGGTATGGGCCTGGAGCGGATTACCGCCGTGATGCAAGGGGTCTTGAGCAATTATGAGACTGATTTATTCAGACCTCTTTTCACGGCCACCGCCAACATGACTGACCGTTCCCCCAAAGATCTTATGAATAGCATGGCCGGACGTGTAATCGCGGACCACATTCGGGCCATTGCCTTTGTCATTAGTGACGGGGTCCTTCCGTCCAATGAAGGTCGCGGCTACGTCCTGCGCCGGGTGATTCGGCGTGCAGCACGTTATGGTAAAGAGCTTGGCCTCAATGAGCCCTTTCTGTATAAACTGACGGGCGAGGTGGTAGATCACATGAAGGGACCCTATCCTGAGCTAGTCAAGACCAGAACCCTGGTGGCCCAGGTAACCCAGGGTGAGGAGGAACGCTTTATCCAGACCCTGAACCAGGGGATGGACCTCTGGAGAGAGGTTATAGAAAAGGTGCGCTCGAAGGGGGAGGCCACAATAGGGGGACAGGAGGCCTTCAGGCTTTACGACACCTACGGGTTCCCTTTGGATATTGCCAGGGATATGGCACATGAGTATGGCCTCACGGTTGATGAGGCGGGATATCAGGCTGCGATGCAAGAGCAGAAGGAAAGGGCACGCCGGGCCTGGGTGGTGAAGGAGGTGGAACCGTACATCCTGGAAGTGGTCAAGGATGTACCCAGTACCAGCTTTATCGGATATGACCAATTAGAGGATGAGGTCAGTCTGGTGGCCATTTTGAGCCAGGGACGTAGAGTCCGAGAGGCGGGTGAAGGGGAATGGGTCGAGCTGATATTTGACAGGACCCCTTTCTATGCGGAAGGAGGTGGCCAGATAGGAGACCAGGGACTTCTAGAACATCCCAACGCCCTTGTAGAGATTACAGATACCCTGAAACCTTATCCGGGATATGCGTTTCATCAAGGTCGTGTCCTGCAAGGTCGGATCAGGGAGGACGAAACTTACCGGGCCGTGGTCAATCGGAGGGCTCGATTGGGCACCGCCAGAAACCACACGGCTACGCATATCCTTCATGCAATTCTCCGAGAGATCCTTGGGGAGCACGTGAAACAATCTGGGTCACTCGTGGCCCCGGATCGGCTCCGGTTTGACTTTACCCATTTCAAGGCGCTCACACCCCATGAGCTTGACCGTATCGAGGCAGTGGTCAATGACCGCGTGCGAAGCGATCAACCGGTACAGACACAGGAGATGGCCTTTCAGGCCGCGATTCTTGCCGGGGCCCTGGCCTTCTTTGATGACAAGTATGGAGATAAGGTGCGGGTGGTCAAGATTTCAGATTTTAGCAAGGAACTGTGCGGGGGAACCCATTGTGCTGCTACGGGTGAGGTAGGCCTATTTAAGCTCATTCAGGAGAGCAGTATAGCCTCGGGTGTTCGACGGATAGAGGCCTTAACCGGGGAGGGGGCCTATACCTATTTAAAGAAGCAGCAGGAGGACCTCCAGGAGGTAGCCGCCCTTCTCAAGGTCCAGCCCACTGAGGTAGTGTTGAAGACACGCAAGCTCCTGGAGTCCTTTCGCCTGATGGAACGGCAAATGGAACAATTAAAGAGCCGACAAGCCGTTGCCCGGGGTGAAGGCCTGGCAGAGCAGGCCAGGCTCATTGGGAATGTCCGTGTCCTTTCCAAAAGAGTGGACGGACTTGAACCCAAGGAGCTACGAACCCTTGCTGACTCCATCAGAGATGCCATGAAATCAGGCGTCATCGTGATGGGATCGGAAATTAAGGGGCGTGTCTCATTGGTGGCCATGGTGACCCGGGACCTGACTGGAAAGTTCCATGCAGGGAACCTGCTCAAGGAAATCGCAGGAATGGTAGGAGGAAGCGGTGGAGGACGGCCTGACATGGCACAGGCAGGAGGGAAGAATGTCGACCGGCTAGATGAGGCCTTGGAAAGGGTGTATGAGATTGTTGAAAAAAGAGTGAAGAGTGAAGAGTGAAGGGTGAGGAAAAACTGTTCACTGATCACTGATCACTTCTTATGGAGGTGCGAATGTTTAAGCTTTTTAAAAAGCTGGTCCTGGCCGGCCTGGGACTCCAGGCGCGTGCCGACGAAATTGTGGAAGAATGGGTAAAGGAGGGGGAACGTAATCAGCGCAAGGAGGCCAAATGGGTCAAAGACCTTCTGGCGAGGCTCGAAAAAGATGCCGTTTCTTTTGACCAGAAAATCGGGGAGGTATGCAAAAAGGCCACCGCCTTAATCGACCTTCCCTCCAGAGAAGAGCTTAACCGGTTGGCCAAGCGGGTGGATGACCTCATCTCCCGTTTTGAGCAGGCACAAAGGGCAAA
>DATECO010000128.1:0-7550 GCA_035286865.1 Nitrospiria bacterium
CTGGATTATCCCCAGGTCTTTGCAGAGGCTTCAAAGCTCCCCACGGCCACGGTGACGGCGATTGCCCTGTGTCTGTTCATCGGGGCGGTGGGGAAATCGGCCCAGCTCCCGTTGTACACCTGGCTGCCGGATGCAATGGAAGGCCCCACGCCTGTCAGCGCCCTGATCCATGCGGCCACCATGGTCACGGCCGGGGTGTACATGGTGGTGCGAAACCATGTCTTATATGACCTGGCCCCGATTGCCCTGGAGGTGGTGGCCATCACAGGTGGCGCCACGGCCATCTTCGCTGCGTCAATTGGCCTCGTCCAGTACGACATCAAACGGGTCCTGGCCTACTCCACGGTGAGTCAACTCGGCTACATGTTTCTGGCCTGTGGCGTGGGGGCCTATGTGGCCGCGATTTTTCACCTCATGACCCACGCCTTCTTTAAGGCCCTGCTGTTTCTCTCGGCCGGGAGTGTGATCCATGCCCTTGGGGGTGAGCAAGATATCCGAAAGATGGGTGGGCTTCGAGGGCCGATTCCCAAGACCGCCCTGACCTTCTATATCGGGGCCCTGGCTATTACCGGGATCCCGCCGCTGGCTGGCTTTTGGAGCAAGGATGAGATCCTGGTTCAGGCCTTTAAATCAGGCCACATGGTACTCTGGGTCCTGGGGGCGGGCGGCGCTCTGATGACCGCGTTTTATATGTTCCGGCTGGTCTATCTCACTTTTTATGGCGAGAGTCGTGTGGACCGCCACATCCTGCAGCATCTTCATGAGTCGCCCGGGGTGATGGTGATCCCCCTGATCCTGCTGGCCGGCCTTTCGATCCTGGGTGGGCTCATCCCAGGCTTTCCGCCAGAGGCGGGCTGGATCCATCGCTTCCTGGGAATCTCGGCGGGCCATGAAGAGGCCCACGGCTTCGGAGGACTCGATGGGTTTCTGATGGTGCTATCCGTGGTGGTGGGCCTGGCCGGATGGGGGATGGCAAGGTGGATATATGTCCTGAGTCCTCCCGCCCTGGCGACAGGCTTAGCAGAGCGCTGGCGTGGCCTGCACAATGTGTTACTTAACAAGTACTGGGTGGATGAGCTCTATGATGCCCTGGTGGTGAATCCCGCAAAGCGGTTGGGTCAGTTTTCTGGAAACTTTGACGATCGGGTGATTGATGGGGTGGTACGGGCGGTGGCCCGTATGACCGATCTGGGAGCTGCCTTCAGTACCGGTTTTGAAAAATATGTGATCTATGGGTTTGTTAACTTTACGGCCTATTCAAACCATGTGGCGGCCGCGATTTTTAGGAAGTTACAGACAGGGCTTGTCCACCACTATGCCGCTATCATTATCGCGGGATTGTTTCTGCTGGTGCATCTATTCTTGCTGTTTGGATTTAACACCAATTTGCTTGGGCTCGTGGCATTGCGCTGAAGGGGAACAGTTCGAGTTCTCAGCATGGATTCCGGATCTGACAAAATGCGACCACCGTTTTTAGGATGTGTGGACGGTGTGCTTTTGGCCGGTGACGCAGCCGTTACTGCATCACCGGCACGGACTATGGCTATTGAAGGGTTATACAGCGCTTTGTCAGATCCTCCACCCATGCTGAGAACTCTACGGGTTGGCAATTCTTATGTTTGAGGAGATACTGGCTTCGCAACAGGCAGGCTATCCCATCCTGACGGTACTGACTTTTCTGCCGATTCTGGGGGCCCTCATCGTCTGGAGGCTATCGGATGAGCGCATCATCAAAAGGATTGGCCTGGGAACTACGCTGGGGATCTTCCTCCTCTCACTTCAGCTTTACTTCTCTTTTGTGCCCGGTACTTCGGCCATACAGTTTGGCGAGAATCTTTCCTGGATCACCCCATTGGGGATAAAGTACCACCTTGGGGTGGATGGAATCAGTGTCTTTTTCGTGATCCTCACGGCCCTGCTCTTCTTCTTGATCCTGCTGTACTCTCTGGATGAGGTGAACGAGAAGCTCAGGACCTATGTCCTCTGCATTTTGAGCCTGGAGGGAATTGTGATCGGGATCTTCTCCTCTCTGGATCTGGTCCTGTTCTTTTTCTTCTGGGAGATCATGCTGGTCCCCAGTTATTTCTTGATCAAGGTCTGGGGCAGCGGCCAGAAGGAGTATGCAGCGCTGAAATACATCGTCTACAATCTAGCAGCAAGCGTCTTGATGCTGGTCGGGATTGCCATCCTTTTTTTGAACTATCACGACTATGCCTTAATGGAAGAGTTGGATTCCCCCTATTCCACGGATCTTCTCCAGTTGCTGGCTGTCCCTCTGGATCTTAACAAACAGATCTGGGTCTTTGTCCTGTTCTTCTTCGGCTTTGCGGTCAAGACTCCGATTGTCCCGTTTCATACTTGGCTTCCAGATGCCCTTTTATCCGGCCCAATCGCGGCGAGTGTGGTCCTGGCCGGGATCAAGCTGGGGACCTATGGCTTCTTGAGATTTTCCCTTCTCTTGGCCCCCGAGGCCTCGCGATTGTTTGTCCCCATGATGATGGCCCTGGGTCTTATCGGGATCCTGTATGGGAGTATCATTGCCCTCATGCAGTCCGATCTCAGAAGGATGATGGCTTACTCCAGCATCGGCCACCTGGGCTTTGTGACTGTCGGGCTCTTTGCCCTAAACTATAGAGGGCTACAGGGGAGTCTTATCCATATGCTCAACCTGGGCATCATAACGGCAGGACTCTTCTTTATCATCGGATTCCTGATGAATCGCGGGCTGCCCACGGAGATCAAGCGGCTGGGGGGCCTGGCCAGACCACTGCCGGTGCTGGCCACGATCACCCTGATCCTTGCCCTGGCCTCGATCGGTCTACCCGGCACGAATGGCTTTATCGGGGAATTTCTGATCCTGCTGGGGGCTTTTGAGGCCTACTGGATCTATGCCGCAATCGGTGTATTGGGGATCATCCTGGGGGCAGCCTACATGCTCTGGATGTATGAGCAGGCTTTTTTTGGGAAGGCGGACGAAGAAAAGAGCAAAGGCCTGAAGGACTTTAACCTGCGGGAGTGGGTCGTTGGGGCGGTCCTGGTCGTCCTGATCTTCTGGATTGGGATCTACCCAGCACCCTTTCTTGAGGTAATCAATCCATCCATTGAGGGTCTGGTTCAACGGCTGGAACAGGGGAGCCCTTCGCTTGTTGTGGAACACGAACAGCGACCTTTGAATGTACTAGAAAGAGATCTCACTACACTGCAGGTGGAAGAATCGCCATGACTGAGCATATCCTTTCCCTTATCCTGTTTGCCCCGTTTGCGGGGGGCGTGCTATTGCTCTTTATCTCCAACGAGCGGCCGTTGCTGGTGCGTTCGGTGGCGGTGGGCGCCGCCTTCATCTCCCTGGCCTCCTCCTTCTACCTCCTCTATGCCTATGACTACGCCTACGGTGGCTTTCAGTTTATGGAGCAGTACGAGTGGGCCAACCCGCTAGGGATCTCATTCTTTCTGGGGGTGGATGGGATCGGGGTCACGATGGTCCTGGCCTCCTCCATCCTGCTGTTTGCCGGTGTATTTGTGTCATGGCACATTCATGATCGGGCCAAGGAATTTTACATCTTCTTGCTCATCCTGGCAGCCGCCACGATCGGGGTGTATGTCTCGCTGGACCTTTTCTTTCTGTATTTCTTCTATGAGATGTCCGTGCTCCCTATGTATGTGCTCATTGGGGTGTGGGGCAGCCACACCAAAGGCTACCTGGAGATGAAGGATACAGTTCGTCGGGACTCCGTAGCCTTTATTTTTAATTTTGCCCAGAACAGTAAAGAGTATGCCGCAATGAAGCTGACGCTGTTTTTGTCCTTCGGGGCGGTGGTGGCCCTGCTGGGCATCTTACTCACCTATGCCGCGACGGGGATGAACACCTTTAATCTCTTAGAGCTGGAGAGCAAGACTCCCGGCATCTCACGCGGGCTTCAGAGCGTGATCTGGCTTTTGTTGTTCTTTGGGTTTGCCTCGATTGCCCCGCTGTGGCCGATGCACTCCTGGTCCCCGGTGGGCCACGCCTCGGCCCCGGCGGCCGTGAGTATGCTGCATGCCGGCGTGCTGATGAAGCTGGGCCACTTCTCCATCATCCGCGTGGCCTACTATCTCTTTCCGGAGGCCACGGTGCAGTGGTTGCCCTTGGCGGCCATCCTCTGCATCTTTTCCATTTTATACGGTGGGCTGGTGGCCTTCTTCCAGAGGGATACCAAGTACGTGATCGGTTATTCCAGCTCAAGCCATATGGGCTATGTCTTTCTGGGCATGGCCGCACTGAACATGATCAGCCTGACGGGGGCCGTCCTGTATATGTTTGCCCATGCCCTGGCCACGGGGATGCTGTTTGCCCTGGCAGGCTGGATCTATGACCAGACCCACACGCGAGATATTCCCTCTCTGGGGGGTCTTATCCAAAAGATGCCATTTATGGCAGGGGTCTTTGTGGTGGCCCTGGCTGCCTCGGTGGGCCTTCCCCTGACCGTGAACTTCATCGCCGAGTTGATGATTGTGGTGGGGAGCTGGCGGGTGTACCCTGTTCAGACCATCATCGCCGTACTGGGAATTGCCCTCACGATGGCCTATCTCATGCGGATGTTCCGAGGGCTTTTCTTTGGCGAGCTCAAGCCCCAATACGCCCATGCCCAGGATGGCAGTCCGGTGATCGATCGACTTCCATTTTTCGTGATGATGGCCTTTAGCCTCTTTTTCGGGCTCTTCCCTTCCCAGTTCATCCGCGTGATCGAGGGCGGTGTAGGACCCATCCTGGCCAAGATCCAGGGCGTTGTCCCGGTGATCGGCCGGTTTGGAGGAGGGTAGTTCTGAGATGGAATTCACACTCACTTTTTCTTGGGCGGATTTCCTCCTGATCCTTCCTGATACCCTGATGACCCTGCTCATCTGCCTGGTCCTGTTTTTAGATTTTCTCTTCCCGAAGATCTCCAAGAACACCCTCGGATATATCAGCGTGCTCGGAATGATGATCCTCATGGGAATCCTGGGAGGATATTTTGCGGCCGATATCCAAGGGACCCTGTTTAAGGAGATGTTCGCCCTGGATTCCTTTGCGATCTTCTTTAAGCTCTTTGTGCTGCTTTCAAGCATTCTGATTATCCTTTCTTCGGCAGATTATCTTTATAAAGTCCGCTGGTTTAAAGGTGAGTACTATTTTCTCGTGCTTTTTTCTGCCCTGGGAATGATGCTGATGGCCTCGGCCAATGACCTGCTCAGCATGTTCATCACCCTTGAGTTTTCGGCCTTTGGTTTTTATATCCTGGTGACCTATCACAGGGAAGAGAGTCTGGTCTCAAGTGAGGCCGGTTTGAAACTGTTCATTCTGAGTGTCTTTACGGCGGCCATCATGGCCTTCGGGATCAGCTTAATCTATGGGGAGACCGGGACCATTATTTTCCCGGAACTGGCCCAGATGCAGGTCCAAGCCACACCGGGCCTCATCCTGGGTTTCCTTTTTATCCTGATCGGCCTGGGTTTCAAGATCGGTGCAGTGCCCTTCCATTCCTGGATCCCGGATATTTATCAGGGTGCCCCCACCCCTGTGACCTCCTTTCTTTCGATTGCCCCCAAGGGGGCGGCCTTTGCCATCCTGCTCAGGTTCTTCTATTCCACCTTTGGTGATTATAAGGGAGATTGGGTCTGGCTGCTGGTGGCGATTTCGGTCCTCTCAATGACCTATGGCAACATCGTGGCGATTGCGCAGAAGGATATTAAGCGGCTGCTGGCCTATTCCGGGATCGCCCAGATCGGCAACATCCTCATCGGGATGGCTGCGGCCACCAAGCTTGGTGGGGAGTCTGTCTTGTATTATCTCCTCACGTATCTCTTTGCCAACATCGGGGCATTTGCGGTGGTGATTGCCTTTTCAAACCGTACGGGCAGTGACCAGATCGAGGATTACAGTGGGCTGAATCGCCGATCCCCTTTTCTTGCCTTTGCCCTGTTTATCTTCCTGCTCTCACTGGCCGGGGTTCCTCCATTGGCCGGATTCCTGGGCAAGATCTATGTCTTTACAGCCGCTGTGAAGGAAGGACTCGTGGCTCTCCTGATCATCGGCCTGATCAATATTGTCATTGCCATGTACTATTATTTGGTCGTGGTGAAGAAGCTCTACATCGCCGAGCCGACAGACAGAAGTCCGATCTCTACTCCTTGGGCACTGCAGGCCGTGATCTATATCAGCCTGGCGGGTGTACTGGTTCTGGGTATTTACCCCAAGCCCGTGATAGAGTTTACTGTGGCCTCCGCCGGAATCTTTTCTAATATGATGACCGTCATGATCAAGTAAGACCCTGCGCGATAAAGAGATGAAAGGCTCGCCCGACTCTTTTATTCCTGTACTCTCATCAGAAGAGATTGCCCGTGAACGGGCCAAGGCCCGTGAGCTTCGCTCAAGCCAGTGGTGGAAGCGTAAGAAGGCCCGGGGAATCTGCGACTACTGCGGGGGGAAGTTTAAACCGTCAGAGCTGACGATGGACCACATCATCCCATTGATCCGTGGGGGGCGAAGCACCAAGGGGAATGTGGCGGCGTGTTGTAAGGAATGCAATAACAAAAAGAAGCACAAGCTCCTCATGGAGTGGGAGGATTACCTGAAGGAGTAACCCCTACTTGACCAGTAATTGCCCGCCCACATGTCCTGGATGAAGGTGGCAATAATAGCGCAGCACGCCTTCCGAGGTCGGTTTGAGAGTTATTTCTTTGGTTTCCCCGGGTTTGATGACCTCTTTGATCCCCAGCGCATCAATCGAAAAGCCATGCTCTACCAGGGCCACATTGCGTAACTTTAGTTTGACCTCATCGCCCTTCTGGACAATGATTGTTGAAGGCAGCCAGATGTTGGCTCCTTCACCCACCAGTCCGCTGAGAAGGGTAAACTCTTTTACCTGCTGAGCCGATGCCGGCCAGAGGCTGGCTAAAAAGATCCCAATAAAGAAAGCAAAAGCGATGAGGATGCTACGCATGGGGTTTCTCCTTTGTGTAGTGTGATTGGCCATCTTGTATCACGAATCCGTCGTGAGTGTCAATCACCAAGGGTGATTTTCCGACGTGAGGGCTGCGGTTCCTCTGTTTGCCTCGTTCAGCGCAATCTGTTATATTCGGGCCATAGGGATTTTCCTGAAGGGTCGTGTTCAGGCCGTATTTTGAGGGTGAAGCATGAAAGGCCGTCAGCAGGCCACGAAGGTCTTGGGAAAGCTCAAGAAGACCTATCCCAATGCCAGGTACTATCTGAACTTCTCTAAACCGCTTGATCTTCTGGTGGGCACGATTCTTTCGGCTCAGGTCCGGGACGATGTGGTCAGTGCAACCACCCCCAGGCTGTTTCTGAAGTATAAGACGGCACAGGATTATGCACGAGCGAATCTGAATAGCCTGATCAAGCAGATCCGTCCCATCTCTTTCCCTGCCAATAAGGCCAGGTACGTCAAGAAGGCATGCAAACTCCTGGTTGAGAAATATCAGGGGAAGGTTCCAAATACCCTTGAACAACTGGTCGAGCTGTCCGGAATCGGTCGAAAAACAGCCAATGCCATCCTGATCAATGCCTTTGGGAA
>DATECO010000129.1:0-3145 GCA_035286865.1 Nitrospiria bacterium
ATAGCCTGGTAGACTATCGGGGCGATGGGGTGGTTAACCTGGTTGTCGGGATTCTCATTATTATGGGAGGCCTTGGATTTATCGTGTATAGGGAGATTTTCCAGTATTATCTCAAGAAGGAGGTCTACCGGTTTTCGATCCATACCCGGCTGGTTCTCATCATGACGGCCTTATTAATCCTAGTGGGCACGCTCACCATCTATTTCTTTGAATCGGGCAACGGGACGATGCAGGGCTTTTCCATCGGGGAAAAACTCTTGGCATCGTTCTTCCAGACCGTCTCAGCCCGCACAGCCGGATTTAATACCGTGGACTTCTCTGCGCTGTTTCCCTTCACACTATACTTTATCGTCATGTTAATGCTGATTGGCGGGTCTCCGGGGAGTACCGGTGGAGGAATTAAGACAACTACCTTCGGCATTATGATGGTGGCCCTGTGGTGTACCATGAGGGGACGGCGAGATGTGACACTTTTTTATCGCCGCATTCCTCCCGAAATCATTTCGCGTGCTTTTTTCTTGGCATTCCTGGCGATGTTATTTGTCACAGGTTTCACGTTAGTGTTGCTGTATGTAGAGGAGAAGGGCTTTATCTCAACGCTTTTTGAGGTGGCGTCGGGGATGGCCACAGTGGGCCTCTCAACGGGAGATGGAGGAGTGAGAAGCCTCAGCGCTCTTTTCAACGATTTTGGGAAACTGGTCATGATCCTGGCAATGTTCATAGGGCGTCTGGGGCCCTTGGCGATCGGGATTGGGGCCCTTGGCACTCCCCGTCATGAAAGGTATCGCTATCCGGAGGAAAAAGTTATTATCGGCTGAGAACGGTCGTGATTTCTCGAATCCCTGCCTGCCGGCAGGCAGGCGCTAGTGTGGTCAGGAGGATGTGATGCGTCAATTTGCGGTGATCGGGCTTGGACGCTTTGGATATAATGTGGCTGAGACCTTGATCAAGAAAGGTTATGAGGTCCTGGCGATTGACAACGATGAGGAGAAGATCGAAATGGTGAGCGATTTTGCCACCTATGCCGTGCAGTGTGATGCGACCGATGTGAAGGCCCTCAAGGCCGTCAGCACCCAGAATGTGGACGTGGCTGTAGTCAGTATCGGTGAAGATATCGAGGCCAGCATCCTGATCGTGATGACGCTGAAAGAACTCGGGGTCGGGCAGATTATCGCCAAGGCCGTGACCCCGATCCATGGGAGGATCCTAATGAACCTCGGGGTGACAGAGGTGATCTTTCCGGAAAGGGATGCCGCCGTGCGTCTCGCCCATCGGTTGATTGCCCCCAATGTCTTGGAGTATTTAGAGCTTTCTCCAGGGTATAGCATTGAGGAGATTGCAGTACCTTCAAAGATCGCAGGGAAAAAGCTAAAGGAGAGCCAGATCCGCACCCTGTTTGGAGTGAATGTGATTGGAGTCAAAAAGAAGGTGGCGCGTGTGGTCAAGGGCACTGTCAAGACTGAGGAGATCTTAAACGTGAGCCCTGCTGGGGATGATGTCCTCGAAAAAGGAGATATCCTGGTCATTGTGGGGCGGGAAGAGGACCTGGAGCGTTTTAGCAAGCTTGAGTAGAAACGGTGATGAGTGATCAGTTATGAGTGATGAGGGTAAAGCTCACAACCCATAACCCATTACTCATGATTGTTTCTAGATAGCCTTGAAGGCGGTTCGTGCAACTTTCAACGTCTGTTCAATGTCCTGGTGGGAATGGGCGGTGGAGAGGAATATAGCCTCGAACTGGGAGGGGGGGAGGTAGATCCCCTGCTCCAACATGGCAGAAAAAAACCGGCCAAAGGCGGCGGTATCTGATTTTTTTGCAGTGGCATAGTTGATGACCTTCTCATGGGTGAAGAAGAGGCAGAGCAGTGAGCCGATCCGGGTAGGATTAATCGGTGTCATGGTTTTCTGGGCCGCATCCACTAGCCCCTCAAAGAGGTGTTTAGCCTTTTCCTCGAGATCCTCATACATTCCTCCCTGAGAGAGAATCTCCAGGGTTGTAATCCCGGCGGTCATGGCGATCGGGTTACCTGACAGGGTGCCTGCCTGGTAGACCGGTCCAGAGGGCGCGACCATCTGCATAATTTCCCGCCTGCCGCCATAAACCCCAATGGGCAGGCCTCCCCCGATGACCTTCCCAAGGCAGGTCAGATCCGGCTTGATTCTGTATAGCGTTTGGGCTCCCCCGTAGCTGACCCGAAATCCACTGATCACCTCGTCGAAAATCAAAAGCACATCATGCTCCTGGGTCAACTGTCTCAGTCCTTCCAGGAATCCGTCATTCGGGGGGATCACCCCCATATTAGCCGCGACAGGTTCTACAATGACACAGGCCAGATGGCCGGCCTCCTTCGCAAATATTTTCTTTACACCCTCAAGATCGTTGTAAGGTGCTATGAGGGTGTGCTTGACAAAGTCCTGGGGAATGCCGGGGCTGTCCGGTATCCCCAGGGTGGTTGCCCCTGATCCGGCCCTAATCAGAAGACTGTCCGTATGGCCGTGGTAGCAGCCCTCAAACTTGAGGACCTTTTCTCGGTTTGTGTAGGCACGGGCCAACCGGATGGCGCTCATCGTGGCCTCGGTTCCCGAATTCACCATCCTGATCATCTCCATAGAGGGCATGGCCTCGGAGATCATCCTGGCCAGCTTCACCTCCAGTTCACTGGGGGCCCCAAAGCTGGTCCCATTCTCCACCGCAGCCTTGAGAGCCTCCACCACGCGGGGATGGCCATGCCCGAGGATCATGGGGCCCCAGGAGAGGACATAATCGATGTACTCGTTACCATCCACATCCCACATCTTGCTTCCTTGGGCCTTGGCTATAAAGATAGGCTCTCCTTCCACGGCTTTGAAGGCCCTCACGGGGCTGTTGACCCCACCGGGCAGATATTTTTGGGCCTCGGAAAAGAATCGCTTGGACCGTTGCCTTTGAATCACGTGAAGTCCCCAGCTATAATAATGGGATTAAAGAGTGGCATGTTGGCAGACGATATTGTATCATACTGAAATTGCGAGTCAAGATAACAAGTTGATCTGAAGTGCGAATGCATAGGAGGGTATCATGAGATTAAAAGATAAGGTTGTCGTGATTACGGGTGGGGGCAGGGGGATCGGTAAGGCCATCGCTCTGGCGCTGGGGGGTGAGGGG
>DATECO010000130.1:0-4697 GCA_035286865.1 Nitrospiria bacterium
CCTTGCAATATGCTCCATCGCCTGAATATAGCGTGGACCATAAGTCGTTCCGCCACCTTCCCTGGCATGATCCCCGGCCTTTTTGATTTCGGTCTCCACCTTGGCCAGCAGCTTGCGCTCCCTCCCGATCTCAAGGAGCATCTCCTCGAGCTGTGGGAGAAGGCTATTCGCCTCTCTGATGCTGAAAATCCGTTCTTCCTCCATCTCCTCGCCTTGCCCTAACAGTCCTAGAGTGAGATCAATATTGACGAACCGTCCGTCTTGACCTCATAAGTCTTCACCTTGACCGATGGATTGGTTTCGGATACCCCTGTTTTGACATCATACTGCCACCCATGCCAGGGACAGGTCACCACATTTGCTTCCAGTTCCCCTTCCCCCAGAGGTCCGCCGCGATGCAAACAAGTGTTGTCCATCGCATAGATGGTTCCATCCACGTTAAACAGCGCGATGGTCTTATCCTTGACGGTCACCACCTTTCCCCCTCCTGGTTTGAGATCATCCACCTGGGCCACTTTGACAAACTCAGACATTTTGACCTCCCTTTATAATCTTACACTAATTGACACCCCATCCCTGACCGGGATGATAGCCGTAAACACCTCTTTCGTTCCCATAATGAGCTTGGTGTACTCTCTAATCCCCTGGACATCCGGTTCTCTCGAATCCGTCAAGATGGTCCCAAACCACAGGACATTATCCGAAATGAGTAATCCGCCCTTTCGAACACGGGGCAGGGCCTTTTTAAAGGCCCTCGGGTACTGCTCTTTATCAATATCATTAAAGATGATGTCGAAGGGGCCAGGATACTGCTCGATCAGCTCAAGGGCATCCCCCACCTCAGTGTGGACACGATCCAAAAGCCCAGCCTGACTAAAATAGTGCCTTGCCCGATTCAGGTTTTCCTCCGAACCATCTGTCAGGATCACCCGACCGCCTGGCGGCATTCCCTTCAAAAACCAGTAGGCCGAATACCCAAAGCCAGATCCCATCTCGAAAATCTGCCTCGCCCCGGTCATCTGGGCCATTAGGCAGAGTAGCCTTCCCACCTGAGGGCCTACAATGGGAAACCGTCGTTCCTTTCCCTCCCGCTCCATCTCCTTCAGGACCTCATCCTCAGAAGCCAGCAGGCGATCCAAGTACTCCTCAATCTTAGGGGCCACGATATCCATATAAAGGTATAAGATATACCAAGTTATCCCTGAATTCAAGACCCTATATAGATGAAACATAAATCAAACCTGATACAAACAGACGCAGTCCGAGTACCGGAAGGCATCGCTGATCCCTGAGGTGTTCCTGAACACTTGAATTCAGGATGAATATCCCGTTTGTGTTATTTTATGGGTTTTGAGGAAGGCCTCTGTATGAGGGGCAATTCCGGGCTCGTGGGCAAGCTGTTTAATGAGTGCCTTGAGGCCTATGAGATCATCTACATCAAACCACTTGGGCAGGATTTCACACTCCAGGCCGAGGTCGTGGATCTTCTTAAGTGTCAACTCTAAGACCTTCTCCGTTCCCCAGGGGATATCGTCAAAGAGCTCGGGAGTCCACTGAGAAAGGCCGATGAGATAGTAGCCGCCATCCTGGCTGGGGCCCACCACGACCGGCTGCGCTTTCAAAGCAGCAAAGGCCTGCTCCAGGTAGCTCGTAGGGAGCGTGGGGCTGTCCGCACCAACCAGAACAATGCGTTCAAGACCACGATTCATGAGGGTTTCGACCACTCCTCCCAATCGCTCTCCTAGATCGCTACCCCGCTGGTCAAGCCGTTCGATCTTGTAGTCCTTACCCAGCCTCATAAAAAATGGATCGGCCGAAGAAGGATAGCAGGCCATGTAGTGTTTAACATCCCTGAGCGGGCTGAGCCGGTCCAAGGTATCCAGGATAAAGGCCTGATACAGTTCAGCAGCGTCCATGGGGGTCAGATGGGGAACCAGGCGGGTTTTGACCTTCCCGGCCAGTGGTGCTTTGGCAAAAATGACCAAGCCATCTGTTTGCATATCTCATCTCACATCCAAATAAAGCCTCTTGAGGCAATCTGGACTCACGCCAATAAAGTACAGAAAGCGCAATCCCCACATCAGGAAGACCGTCTTGAGGGGACCTCGTTTTTCCCAGCGTCGCGCAGAGGTCACCACCCGGTTACGAAGACAGGCGATCCTGCCGGCCTGTTTTAGGCGCCGGCTGAACTCCACGTCCTCCATTATGGGGATTTCAGGAAATCCTCCGATCCGCTCAAACACCTCCCGCCTCACGAAGATGGCCTGATCCCCCGTGGCGATCTTTGTCAGTCGGGACCGCAGATTGACGAGGTGGGCCACCGATCCAAAGAGCCACCCACCACGATCCAATCGGATGTTAAAACGCCCTCCGACAACTTGAGGATCGGCGAGGGCTGTCTCGATGGCCGCCAACGCATCCGGCGGGAGGTCGGTGTCGGCATGCAAAAACAGGAGAATATCCCCATTCGTGGCCTTTGCCCCTTCATTCATCTGCAAAGCCCGCCCGCGAGGGGTCTCGATGACCTTGTCGGCCAGAGTCCTTGCCATCTCGCATGTCGGGTCCTGGCTTCCTCCGTCCACCACGATGACTTCATTGGCACCAGCAGCCCTGACCTTCTGGAGGGTGAATTGAATCAACCCTGCCTCATTGAGTGTAGGAATGACCACCGACAATTTCATCGTTCTCGCCTCTGATCTTCCTCATTCAACCTCGTAAAAACGATATCGTCGTAGTAGGCCGTGGCCGACTCACCCGTATTATCCGTGTCTGTCATCACGGCAATCGCCACCAGAGGGGGAGGCTCCTGACCGAATAGCCGCTTATAATCTTCATACACATCCTGTTGCTCAGACCGCCACTGTCCCAGACCGTCCGACCCACTTTCCACCGCCACCATCTTGGACTTTTCTGTGTAAGGACTGTCTATCGCCGCACCCTTTGCCAACTTGTTGGCCCAGATGTAGTTGAGACTTCCAGCCGGAGGATATTCCCCATACAGGAGCCGGTAGGTCTCGTACTTTGTCTTCTCCCATAGGGAGGCTTGGTCTGGTTCATATTGGAAGGTGACATAAAGCCGTGCCGAATAGTCGTCCCCCTCTTTGCTCTGTTCATCGCCTTTCTGAATAATATTCTCCACCCGCCATCGCCAGGAGAGAATGGGGTAGGCCTTCAGATCCAGGTCCAGCTCTTTATAGATCCCGGAGGCGGAGGACTGACTTACGGCCTTGAGAAATTTATTCTCTCCCTCCTGTTCCACGGTGTATTGGGTGTGCCGAGCGATTTTCCTAAAATGCAGCGGTTTCCACCCCTTCGGGAGGCCAGAGGCATCCGGACCATTGGAAAATGTGTCAATCACATAGTTCTCTGGACTGCTCTGTGCCTCCAAAGAGTTCGCTCCAAAAACCCCAAGGGCAATGCCCAGGATGATAACCCAAGGCGCCGTGCTATTAGACTTCTTCCATTTTTTATAGGCGAAAGGCACCAAGCTCATCAGCACAAGCAGGGCGATGGCCGACAGAAACTGCCAGGAGTAGATATTGACCAGGGAGCTACCCAGATAGACATAAGCAAATGTCCCGGGGATGATCCCTATAAAAGTGCCCAGCACGTAATCCCTGACACTGATCTTGGAAAGCCCTGCGGCATAGTCCAAGGCGTTAAAAGGAACCAGAGGAATTAGTCTCAGGAACAGGATCACCTTGAGGCCATGTCGGCCTGCCGCCTCATCCAGGAGCTTAAACCTCCCTTTCAGGAGCCTCTCCACGAAGCCCCTTCCCAGGGAGCGGGCCACAAAGAAAGCTAAAGTGGCCCCGATCGTGGCACCGAAAACTGTCAGGACCGTTCCCCATAAGGCCCCGAAGGCCAGTCCGCCTGCCAGCGACAGGATCGCCCCCGGGACGAAAAGCACGGGCCCGATACAGTAAAGGAATACATAAACAGCGGGCGCAACCTTGCCATAGGATTGGATGTAGGCACGGAGCGTCTCAGGCTTGAGATACTGGCCCAGGCCAGTAAACTGGAAAACACCAATCCCGACGGCGACGATTACAGCCAAGCTAATGATTTTGATAACTGCAGAGGGTAGGGTGGCCATTTCCTACCGGAGAGTGATGAGTAGTAAATAGATGCCGGCTGCGAACAGGCCAGAGACCGGAACGGTGACCATCCAGGCCAGAACCATTTCACCCACCACGCTCCAATTGATGTGTTCCTTTCCCTGACGAAGTCCCACCCCGATGATCGCACAGGAACTCACGTGGGTAGTGGAAACCGGCAGTCCAAACTTCGCCGCCATTATCACTAAGATCGCCGTAGTGAGATTGGCCGAGAAGCCTTGCAGGTGGTCCATACGGGTCAATCGCTCGGCCAGAACTTTAGTCACTCTCCTGCCGGCAAACCAGCCTCCAAGGCCCATCCCTAGGGCCACAGCCACAAAGCCCTGACCTAGCAGGTGTGAAGAATGGGTACCGTTCAAGAGACCCACAGTCATCAGCAGGCCTACCATCTTAGGGGCATCATTCAGCCCGCGGGCGAGGCTGACGAGGCCGCTGGTCAACCAATGAAAACTATCCAGGTTTACCGTGAGCGAAAGGGCCTTCTGACCTTCACATTGCTCAACACTCCCTGTGAAGGCCATGATCCCAGGTTCTACTGGCAAGACACGGAGCGCCTTGCCCTGCTGCTGCACGACCTGC
>DATECO010000131.1:0-4502 GCA_035286865.1 Nitrospiria bacterium
TCTAAGCTCCGCCTCTTGTAGATTAGATTCAAAGGATCTCCTATTGACCACAGATGTCCTGGTAGAGGGCGTGTATTTTGATTTCCGCACCTGTACATTTCATCAGGTCGGTTTTAAGGCCCTTGCCGCCAACCTGAGCGATATTGCGGCCATGGGCGGGGTGCCACGATACTTTCTGGTCACGTTGGGGTTTTCAGGAAAGCTGACAGTTGCGCAGCTGGATCAGCTCTACGAGGGGATGGCTGATTTGGCCCATGATTATAAGCTCAAGCTGATTGGAGGAGATATCTCGGCTGCACCCGGTGGGCTTTTTGTGTGCATCACGGTCGTAGGAGAAATCGAGAAAGGACGAGCTGTGGTCAGATCTGGGGCGAAGGTGGGTCACCTCATCTTTGTCACCGGGACTTTAGGGGATTCGGCGGCAGGTTTAGAGTTAGCAAAAATCATTGACAGGTCCGATCATCTGCACAGATCCCTGGCGATTACTTCTCTCTTGCCTCTTCTCCAACGCCATTTTTATCCGATCCCCCGGATTCATGAAGGCAGACAATTATCGGCCCGCAGGATTGCCAGTGCGATGATCGACCTATCGGATGGCCTGGCTTCGGATCTCAGGCATCTCTGTGAAGAGAGCGGGGTGGGGGCTGTCGTGGAGGCTGCTGCCCTTCCGCTCTCTCCCGCCTTGGTCGAGTATGCCCGCCAGGTGCGAAGGGATCCCCTGGATTATGCATTCACGGGAGGCGAAGATTTTGAGCTACTCCTGACTGTTCCGGAGGGAAGGGTCGCACGCCTCATGCAGCTTGTGCGGCAAGAGCGGATTAAGGTGAGTCAGATCGGCCGGGTTTTTCCCCGGGCATCGGGCATCCGGTTAAAGGGGGCCGGGGGTAGAAGGCTTCCCTTCCCCAGGCGCGGGTATGAGCACTTCGCCTGATCCTTTAGCTGCCTATTTGGGGTCCCCCAAGCCAGGCGCTTGCTTCGGTCCTTCCTTGACAGATTTCAATTTTGTGGCACCTTGAAAGCTTGTCAATAGGATTTAATTCTGACCCCCTGTTTACATTTCATTTGGCGTTGTGATAACATTTCATCTTGCGATGCGCCAGCCCTCTAGATATTTCTTGTTTCCCGCCTTTGTGCTGACTCTCCTCATGCTGGGCGCTTGCGCCGCCCCCCAGGTTCAAAGAAGGACAGATCTCTTCTGGCCATTGCCACCCGATCCTCCCAAGATCAGCTATGTGATGAGCTTGAGCGAGCCCAAGGATTTAGGGACCAAGAAAGGGTTTTTTCGCAGGGCTTCAGAGTTTCTCTTTGGAAATGAGGAGCCCCCCAGGCTGATTCAGCCCCATGCGGTCTATTCGGATGGGGAGGGTAAGGTTTATATCACCGACACCGGTCTTCAGGTGGTGCACATCTTTGACCTTACCAAGAAGACTTACCGACAGGTGTTCAGGTTCCCCTTCGGCCGCTTGCTTTCACCCGTTGGGGTGGCTGTGGATCGGGAGAATCGACTCTATGTCTCGGATTCAGAAATCAACCGTATCCTTGTGTTTGACCGCAGGGGGAAATTTCTCCGGGTGATCGGCCAACCGGGTGATTTTGGCCGCGTGGCCGGCATCGCCCTCGATCCCCGCAAGAAGCTGCTCTACGCGGTCGATTCAGGTGGTCATAAGGTGCTGGCGTTTGAGCTGGAGGGGCAAAAAAAGTTTGAGTTCGGAGAAAGGGGCGGGGCGGAGGGCCAGTTCAACTTTCCGACCCACATCGCGGTAGATGAGAAGGGACAGATCTATGTGGCAGATTCATTGAATTTTCGGATACAGATCTTCAATGATGAGGGTCGCTTTGTCAGCAAATTCGGACGGGTGGGCAACACCGTGGGCTCCTTTTCGAAGCCGAAAGGTGTGACGGTGGATCAAGAAGGCCACATCTATGTGGTGGATGGACTCTATGATACCGTACAGGTATTTAATCCTCAGGGGGAATTACTGATGCATTTTGGGAGCTCAGGAATTCAGGAGGGAAATTTCTGGCTCCCGACCGGCATCTTTGGGGACAGTCAAAACAGGATCTACGTGGCGGACACCTACAATCACCGGGTCCAAGTGTTTGAGTATCTGGGTGAGGAGAAGAAATGAGAAAGGCCGCCTTTTTCGTGATCAGCGCTTTGCTCCTGATGCTGGGATGGCTCTGGGTGACCAGTACGGTCTGGTCCCAGGCCCCTCCGCCACAGCCCCCTTCCCCAGCCCAGATCCTGGAAGATGTCACCCGGACCAAACACAATCTCTCTTCGGTTTCTCCTGATCAAATCCTCTCCTCAGCTACAGCGCCGCGGCCGGGCACAACCCGGGAGGTCTTTTCTCCCGAGACGACGGAGATCTGTGTGTTCTGCCACACCCCCCATGGGGCCAGCTCTGTGGCGACCTCGCTTCTGCGCGCACCCATCTGGAACCGCAACCTGTCTGAGGCCAACTACCAGCTCTATGATCAGGTGTGGAGCCGGTCGTTTGAAGGGAAGCTCCATCCCGGCGCACCCACGGGTTTTTCCAGGCTCTGTCTCTCCTGCCACGATGGGACCATCGCTTTGGGGGCCCTCCGAAATGCCCCCGGCTCTGGCGGATTTAGGCAAGACCCTACACAAAATCCACCCCTTCAGATGGAGTATGCCCAGGGAGTGAGCGCCCCGTTTCCCTTCGGCAGCATCCCAGAGGGTAGCGGGACGGCCACGGGAAACACCCGTCGGCTGGGCATCGATCTTAAAAATGACCACCCCATCTCCTTTGTCTACGACAATGCCCTGGCCGGTGTGGATAAAGAGCTCACACTGCCTGGGAATCCCCCTGCGAAGCCTGCCGAGGAACGTTCATACCCAGCGGGAATTGGCCCAATGCGCCGGTATGATGGAGAGACCCTGGGGAGGTTTGATTCCATCCAATGTACCTCCTGCCACAATCCCCATCAAGTGAACTACCCCAAGTTTCTGAGGGCCAACTGGCTTCAAAATGCCCAGGAACATCCCGGCGAGCAGATCATCTGTGTTTTTTGCCATGATAAACCCGGGTGGATTGAGAGTACTCATGCTGTGGCCACGGCTGTCAGGAACACATACCCTGATAATGGGCAGAGTGACCCCACCAGGGGCTATGATTTTGACGGGGCGCACAGCGTAAGGGAATATGCCTGTCGAAGCTGCCACGATCCACACACTGCCCAGGGTGCCAAGAGGCTCCACCGTGAGGGGGTAGACACGCCCGGTGGCATGGATGCCATTGAGAACACCTGTTATCTGTGTCATGCACCCAATACCGCAGCAATCCCCACTTTCTTTGCCCCTGCGGGAGATCCGACGACGCCTTCCAATACCCGATTCCTGACAGGGAGCGGCCGTCCCGCCCCGGATGTCTTTACCCAGTTCGCAAAAGATAGTAATCTAGGTGGACGTGGCAGTGCTATGAATCTTAGACTGGCCCAAGGTCATGAGCCTGTCTTTACCAGCTATCCCAGAGAGGGTGTGGAACTCAACAGTCCCTTTCAGCCGCCCTTTAACAAATTTGCTGCGGGCAGCGGCGCGGGGGGAACCCCTCCCTCTCTTGACCCCTCTCCAGATCCTCGGCATGTGGAGTGTGTGGATTGTCACAACCCCCACCAGGTGGTGGCCTCCAACCGTCTGAATGGGATGCGGGGGATCACCTATAATGGCCTGGTGGTGGGACATGACAGCCAGGAGACCGGTTGTCAGCCAGGCCCCTGTAACCGGGAGCCTTATGTCTTTGAGGTTTGTTTCCGCTGCCACGGTAACAGCGTGACCAATATCTTTCAGGGAGACCGTACCGAGGATACTGCGCCAAATTATTACCGCTCCAATCCGCTCGTCCCGGCCACGAATCCCAATTTGAGCTTGAAGGGTTTTAGCAACAAGCGGCTGGAATTTTCCACTTACGGAAACTTCTCCTCCGAGATCTCAGCCACGTCCGATCCCCAGAGGGGAAGCTTTGTGGAAGGTGCCATCTGGGGTAACGATACGACAGGGGCTCGGAGGACAGGCCCGGGGGCGCACAAGGCCTTCCACCCGGTGGTGGCGCCAGGGAGGAATGCCACGCCCGCGCTGTGTAAACAGCTCTCAAGGGCCTTTGGGCTGACGGGATGCGAAACCTCTCCAGGTGCCGAATTGGCCCTGAGCCATTTATCCCAATTGACCATCCAGTGCACCGACTGTCACAACAATGAGCATTATGATGCCTACCAGGGCGGGGGAGGCCTGATAAAGCCCCAACTTTTGGGACCGATGACCGAGTCCAATCTTCGGGCCACAGACTTCAAAAAGGATGGCACAAAACCTGGAATTTCTGATCCCGCAGTGATTGATTATGATACAGAGCGATCCAGAGAGCCAATTGGTCCCCACGGCTCCTCGCATATCAGGATCCTGAGGGCGTCTTATAATACAAATATCGCCAATCCCTCTAGGAACTATCAAAACGATGGCTTTAATGCCTCCCACACCAATAATT
>DATECO010000132.1:0-4061 GCA_035286865.1 Nitrospiria bacterium
GGGGCGTGGGACGAGGAGGGGACAGATTTGAAATCTGTCCCCAGCCATTCGTAAGGAGGGCTTACCCATGAAGGTACAACTCAATGGCGTAGAGATTGCTTATACCGATCAGGGGAAGGGGACCCCAATTTTGTTTGTGCATGGGTACCCCCTGAGTAAGGCCATGTGGGAGCCCCAAGTGAAGGGTCTATCTTCGAGTTTTCGTGTCATCACGCTAGACCTGCGAGGACACGGTGAGTCCGAGGCCCCGCTGTGGCTCTATACGATGGATATTTTTGCCGATGACATCCGGGCCCTCTTAGACCATCTCTCAATCAACGAAGTGGTGCTGACCGGGTTTTCCATGGGCGGTTACATCTCGTTTGCATTCTACAGGAAATACAAAAATCGTGTGAGGGCGCTGGTCCTGGCTGATACCCGTCCTCAGGCGGATACCCCGGAAGGGAAGCAAGGACGCTTCAAGTCTGCGCAGACGGCGTATAGGGAAGGTGCAGGGCCGATTGCGGATGCCATGCTCCCCAAGCTCGTGACCACACAATCCATCCAGAGCCGCCCCGATCTGGTCCAAAATATCCGGAGTATCATCATCGGCACGCCAACAATTGGGATCGCGGGTGACCTCATGGCCATGGCCGAGCGGCCGGATTCGGTCTCCCTCCTTCCGGAGATCAACTGCCCGACCCTGATCCTGGTGGGTGAACAAGACGGATTGACCCCCCCTGCCGATGCAAAACTGATGGCTGAGAAGATTAAGAAGTCCCAGCTTGAGATCGTCCCTGGGGCGGGGCATCTTTCAAACCTTGAGCAGCCAGATCACTTCAACAAGACCGTCCGCAAGTTCCTGGAGTCTCTTTAGTTTAGTAAACCCAAATGGAAGCTAAATTGTGAGCGACGAACGGATAACCCTAGTCACAGATGAAAATTATGTCGACTTCTTAGGTGCCCAGGCCTCTGTGGTGGTCTTTGGTATTGTCCCTTGCCAGCAGTGTGAGGAATATGATCCGATTGTAAGGCAGGCGGCCGAGCAGTACGACGGGTCGGTGAGGTTTGGCAAGGCCAAATTACATGTGCCCGGTGCTTGCCGGGAGATCAAACGCAAGTACCGATTTGAAAGTTTTCCGACGACCCATTTCTATCGAGAAGGAAAACTAGTGCACAAGGTCGAAGGGAAACTGGACCATCCCACACTCACCAAGACGATCAAGCAGGTCCTTCTGAATTCCTCCCATTAAACAATGCCACAGAATGAAAATACCAAAGCCCTCCTGATCGCCCTTGGCGGCAGCCCGCGGAAGGCCATCTTCACGATTAATTATTATCGGCCAGAATATCTTCTCTTCTTTACCACCCAAAAGGGTGAAGATCTCATAAAACTTGTCATCCAGCCCGCGATCCAACAGATGCCCAAGCGATGGGACTGTGTCGTCACACCGGATGCCGCCAATTTTTCTGAGTGTTACCGAGTCCTCGCCAGGAAGCTTGCTGAATCGTTACGCCACTGGCAGGTCCAACCCGGTGAGCTGGTGCTGGACTATACCGAAGGGACACAGAGCATGGTGATGGCAATGGCCCTGGCAGCCAGCGACCATTGCACGCGATTTGTGTTTGCAAGCGGTGAGGATCTTCCCCCTGAAGCAGGGAAGGAAGAGGCCATCCCATCACTTCTGGAGTCCAACCCCTGGGACCTGAAGGCGGGAGACGAAGCAAGGCAGGCTGCCATGCATTTTAATCAAGGCCGTTATGCCCAAGCCCGAATGATTTTCTCACGTTTGCAGGAACGGGTCAGTGGGGGATCAAAACCTTTGTACAAGGCGCTTTCTGATCTGGCCGACGGGTATGACCTGTGGGACGCTTTTCAGTACCAGAAGGGGCTGGAAAAACTCAAAGGGGCTAAAAGGGCCTTGGAGCTTTCGGCAGTGTGGGGAGGTCCGCCGGGCATTAAGTCTATCCTGGCAGGGGTGGGTGAAAACTTGATCTTTCTGGAAAAAGTGATGATGGCCCAACGCCGTGTCGACAAGACACTCTTTTTGGATCTCACGGGGAATGCCCGGCGCCGGGCTGAAATTGCCCATCATTATGAGGAGGCGATGATCCGGCTGCATCGGGCCCTGGAGGCCCTGGCGCAGATTCAACTAGAAAAGGCTTATGGAATCAAATCCCAGGATATCCGGCCAGAGGAGCTCCCGGAAGGCGTACGTGAGGACTATCGCCGGTGTTTCACGAGCGAACTGGATGGCAAAATAAAGCTTCCCCTGTATGCAGCCTATCACCTCCTGAAGGTGCTTGGGGACCCGCTGGGCCAAGCCTTCTCCGCCCAGTGGCCGCAGTTGAAGCTGGTTCTTGATGTACAGAATCATTCAATCCTGGGGCATGGGTTTGAGCCCATCAAACCGGAGCGTTACAAGCAGATGTTCGATATCGTCCTGAAATTGGGTGGGACGAGCATTGAGCAACTGCCCCGCTTTCCGCAGATGGAGCTTTGAGGTGGAGAAACCTCTGCGGAAATATCATTGACAAGGGGAGAGATACTACCTTATAATACGATCGATAATGAATAGGGGTGCCTAAGAATGGCTGAGAACCCCCAGGCCCAGTGTTGAGTGTTAAGTTAATAGTGATCAGTTGAAAATAATCACTTAACACTAGTCACTAAACACTCTTTACTCGTCTGGGGGTACCCTTGGAACCTGATCTGGATAATACCAGCGAAGGGAAGCGGGGTAGTTTTTTAGTGAGCAAGAGACCGCACCACTCCCTGGTGCGGTTTTTTTATTGACAAAAGATCTGTCAGAAAGGATAGGGCGATCATGGACATAGGTCTAAAAGAAGCACAGATCACCACGCAAGCATTTTCCGGCTCCCAGAAGATCTATGTCGAGGGGGTGCAACCGGGTGTGCGTGTGGCGATGCGGGAAATTAGGCTCACGGCCACTCGATCAATGAAGGATAAAGCGAAGGGACAACGATCCCACGAGACTATTGAGGAAAACCCCCCGCTGATTGTGTACGATACTTCTGGCCCATACACGGACCCTAATGTGCTGATCGATCTTCGCAAGGGCCTCGCACCCCTCCGGCTGGACTGGATTCTGGCGCGTGGTGATGTGGAGGAACTTGCCGAGGTTTCATCCGAATACGGCCGTCGGCGCGCCTCAGATCCCGGCCTCAACGCGCTGCGCTTCGGCCACATCAGATTGCCGCTGCGGGCCAAGTGTGATAGGAATGTGACTCAGATGCACTATGCGCGAAAAGGCATGATCACCCCCGAGATGGAATACATCGCGGTTCGCGAAAATCAGTTGCGGGAGGTGAACTGGAAATCGAATGCTCGTAATGGCAATGGGGGTTCCTATCGACACCCTCAGCATCCCGGGAACTCCTGGGGTGCAAGAATTCCCCCATTGATTACCCCTGAATTTGTGCGTGATGAGGTGGCGCGAGGACGGGCGATCATCCCCGCGAATATCAATCACCCAGAACTTGAGCCCATGATCATTGGCCGCAATTTTCTGGTGAAGATTAACGCCAATATTGGCAACTCTGCCGTCGCCTCTTCCATCGAGGAAGAGGTCGAGAAACTCCAGTGGGCGGTCCGCTGGGGCGCGGACACGGTCATGGATCTGTCGACGGGTCGTGACATCCACGCAACGCGCGAGAGGATCCTGCGCAACTCCCCCGTGCCGATCGGGACTGTTCCCATCTACCAGGCGCTAGAAAAGGTCAACGGCAAGGCCGAGGAACTTACCTGGGAGATTTTCCGGGACACGCTGATTGAGCAGGCCGAGCAGGGGGTGGATTACTTTACCATCCACGCCGGGGTGCTCTTGCGCTACGTGCCGCTGACGGCTAAGCGTGCGACCGGCATTGTCTCGCGCGGCGGCTCAATCATGGCGAAATGGTGTCTGGCACACCATAAGGAAAACTTTCTCTACACCCACTTTGAGGAGATCTGCGAGATTATGAAAGCATACGATGTCTCCTTCAGCCTTGGCGATGGCCTCCGCCCGGGTTCTGTCGCGGATGCAAACGACGCGGCCCAATTCGGGGAACTGGAGACACTT
>DATECO010000133.1:0-3922 GCA_035286865.1 Nitrospiria bacterium
AAAGATGGCCATAAACCCGTCTCTTTCTGGAGTTTTAGATCTTATAATATCCATTCAACCGATTAATGAGACTCACATCATGCGAAAGGGTACGCCCCTTAGATCGGAGGGCCTGGTACAGGCTCAATGCCCATAGGGGAAAGTACTTGCAATACATATGATAGCGTAAATAGAAAACGCCTGGAAACCCGGTGCCTGTGAATTCCCTCTCCTCCCAGGTCCCATCCGCCTTCTGGGACCTGAGAAGATAATCGATTCCTCGGTGGACCGCAGGATCCTGCACCCGCCCCGCCCTCAGCAATCCCATCAAGGCCCAGGCCGTCTGTGAAGCGGTGCTCTTGCCGATACCGGCCAACCGGGAGTCGGTATAGCTTGAGCAGGATTCCCCCCATCCCCCATCCGGATTTTGTCTGCTCCTGAGCCATTCAACCGCCCTTTTGACATACGTCTGCTCCATGTCTTCACCGATCGAGGAGAGACCCGCCAGGACGGACCATGTCCCGTAGAGATAATTGACTCCCCAACGGCCATACCAGCACCCTTCTGGCTCTTGGTTGCGCCGGATGAACCGGATGGCAGCCGCTGCCGGTGGAAAAGACGTAACATAACCCAGCACGCCGAGAGCCTCCAGCACCCGCCCGGCCAGATCACAAGTGCTGGGATCCAGCAGGGCCCCGTGGTCTGCAAATGGGATCTGATTAAAGATCACCATGTTGTTCTTTACATCAAATGCGCCCCATCCTCCATCCTTACACTGCATGGCCAGCAGCCATTTGAGACCGCGGATCATCTCCCCGCGCTTAAACTGCTCCTCCGGAACAGTGACCTTCGCAAGGGCCAAGAGGACTACGGCAGTATCATCATTATCCGGGTAGAACTCGTTTTCAAACTGGAAATACCATCCTCCCGGTTCGGTGTGAGGGACTTTAACCTTCCAGTCACCCTCTTTGGATACCTGCTTGGAGACGAGCCAGCGCGCAGCATTCACCAGGGCCGGGTGGTTTCTTGGAAAACCGGATTCCAGAAGGACATTGATCGTCAGACAGGTATCCCAGATCGGGGAATGGCAGGGTTGAAGGTGGAGAGAGTGCTCGTCCTTGACCTCTAGGGACTCGATCTCCCGGAAGGCCTTGAGGACGAGGGGATGGTCCTCCTCATATCCCAGGCAACGCAGGGCAATCACCGAATTGGCCATTGCAGGATAAATGGCCCCCAGCCCCCCTTCACCCCGAATATGGTTCAGCAGCCAATCTTGTGCGCTTCTCAGGGCACGCCTCCGGAGAAAACCCAAATGATGCAGGTCATAGTGTTTGAAGACCCCGTCCACAGTGATAAAGAAGTTCTTACAGGTAAACCACCGTTGATCCTTCCGAAAGCGATGGGAAAGCTGTTCCATGGGCTCTGTGTAGAGCTCGCTGATGCCCGCATCTTTTGAGATAACGCAAAGTGGTTTCTTGTCATAGATGATCAATAACGGAACAATGACGGCCCTCGACCAGTATGAAACCTCATACAGGTTAAAGTAGAACCAGCGGGGCAATAGAATGAGCTCTGGGGGCATGAAGGGAATACCTTGCCAATTATACTGGCCAAAGAGGGCAAGACCGATCTTGGTAAACACATTGGCGTTTACCACCCCTCCCCGCTCCAGAATATTCTCCCGGGCCCGTTGCATGAAGGGTTCGTGTAATGATATCCCTGAGAGCTTCAGGGCAAAATAGGCCTTAATGGAAGTACTGATGTTACTCGGGCCATCATGGTAGATGTTCCAGCCTCCATCCGGGAGTTGGGAATCGATCAGGTAGCGGACAGCCCTCTTCTCTCTGATCGGGTCCACCTTACCCAAGAAATGTCGGAGCATCAGGTACTCGGAGGTCAGGGAGGTGTCTGCTTCCAACTCCTCCACCCAGAATCCATCCGGGGCCTGATGGTCTAGGAGGTAGCTCTGGCACTTCTGGATGGCCTCCCCCACATCCCTCTTGGCCATGACCTGTTCTTCGCCTGATCCTCCGCCTGAGAATCCCACTTTGGCCCTGCCCCCAGAGGTCTGGGAGGCTCTCTCAGAAAAAGGCTGTGACAGTAACGATCCGGAAAGATCAGTGATGAATTGGACAAGTCTCTTCATCTTGCAATCCCTAAAAGGGGCAAAAACCCATGGGCCCGGATTTCAGGAAAAATTCCACTTGATCATCGTGAACATGTCGCGAATATTCTTTCCGCTCTCACGCATCACTGTTGGCTCAACACTGGAGTGCATCATACAGTTGGTGCAACGGGAATCATTTCTCTTTTCGTATCTTTCCCAGTCGGTTTGTTCCATCAGTTCCCGATAGGTCTTATAGTGTTGATCGGTAATCAGATAGCAGGGGCCTTTCCACCCCTGTGGGTTCACGGTGGGATTCCCCCAGGGTGTACAGTCATAGTGGCGTTCCCCAGCTAAAAACTTCAGGTAGAGGGGTGAATTGGCGAAGCGATACTTTTTGGAAAGCTTCTCGATATAGAGAAACTTTTGATTGATCTCCTGCTTCGTCATAAAGATGTCATCCTGGATCGCCTGATAGTGATAGCCCGGACTGACCAGCATCCCATCCACTCCGGCCGAGGCCAGTTCCTCAAAGAGGGCCTCGATCTCCTTAACATCGGTCTCCCGATAAACCGTCGTGTTGCTCACCACCCGGAACCCCTTTGCCTTAGCCGCTCGGATCGCCTCCATGTCCAGTTCATAGAGCCCTTTACGGCCACGGGTCAGGTCATGCGTCTTGGCCAGACCATCCATGGACACATTGATTGTGAAATAGGGTGTGGCTCGAAAGCGCGGCAAAAACTTCTCAAGATTGATGGCGTTGGTGCAGACCATGACATGTCGCTTTCTGGCCAGGATTCCCTCCACCAGTTCTACAATGTGCGGATAGATGAGGGGCTCACCTCCACACACCGAGACGATAGGGGCCTCACATTCATCCACCCGAGCCAGGCATTCTTCAAGCGGCATCATCTCACGGATCGTGCTTTCATATTCCCGGATGCGTCCGCACCCATCGCAGGCAAGATTGCAGAGGTGGAGGGGCTCCAGCATTAATACCAGAGGAAATCGCTTTCGGCCCTTCACTTTGTTTTTGATAAGATGACGGACAATAGAAAAGGTTAATTGGATAGGAAATCTCATTACGAGGCTCCTTTCGGAGTTTAAGGGATTCGCTCCAAGTTCGAGACTATATCAGAATGAGACAGGAGTGTCAATTATTATCAGCTATTATCAGCGCACCACGGACCTTCTGAGCAGTTTTTCGACGGTCTCGCCCACAAGGGCGGGGTTCCTCGCCACGGTGACCCCTGAAGCCTCCAGTGCGGAGATCTTCTCCTCGGCTCCCCCCTTCCCTCCGCTGATGATCGCGCCGGCATGTCCCATCCTCCTTCCCGCTGGGGCAGTGGTCCCTGCGATGAAGGCCACCACCGGCTTATTCACATGATCTGCTATATACCGTGCCGCCCGTTCCTCGGCGTCTCCCCCGATCTCACCAATCAGAACAATCGCTTCAGTCTCGGGATCAGCTTGAAATAGCTCCAGCAGATCAATAAAGGTCATCCCGGTAATTGGATCTCCTCCAATCCCCACGCAGGTGGATTGCCCCAGGCCACGACCGGTCAGCTGCCAGACCGCCTCATAGGTCAGGGTCCCGCTCCGCGAAATCACCCCCACCCTGCCCTTTTTATGGATGAATCCCGGCATGATCCCGATCTTGCACTCCTCAGGGGTAATAATCCCTGGGCAGTTTGGGCCGATGAGACGGCATCGCTTTATCTGTGGGGGCCCGTGTGGTTCAGTCGCTCCTTTGATCCTATCTGGGGGCCCGTGCAGCCTCTGGCCTCCGATGCCCCCAGACCCCGCGGCAGCCCCAGGCAAAGCCTGTTGGCTGCCTTC
>DATECO010000134.1:0-9815 GCA_035286865.1 Nitrospiria bacterium
ATGTGGGTGAACACCCGCAAGGGCTCGGTGGGACTAACTTCGAGCTGTCTCATGACCTCTTGATAATGGTGATGGATTTTCAGGAAAAGATATACGAGAGCCGGGATCACAATCAAGACGATCCACGCCCCATGGATGAACTTTGTCGAGGCGATTACCAGCAACACCGTGCCCGTGGCCAGCACCCCTATCCCGTTGATGATTGCTCGCCAGCGCCAGCCAGTACCCCGAAGCCGGTGCCAGTGCATGACCATACCTGCTTGTGATATCGTGAATGAGAGGAACACTCCCACTGCGTAAAGCGGGATCAGAGCATTGGTATCCGCGCGAAAGACAACGAGCAGGACCCCCGCTATTACTCCCAAAATCAGGACCCCATTCGAGAAGACGAGGCGATCACCCAGGTGGGCTAGCTGGCGGGGGAGGAACCGGTCGCGTCCCAGGAGCGATGCCAACCTGGGAAATCCAGTGTAACTGGTATTGGCAGCGAGCAACAGGATGACCGCAGTAGCTGCTTGCAGAAAAAAGTACGGCGCGGTGGGCCCGAAGATTAGTCGGCCAAGTTGCGACAGCACCGTCTCCTCCGGACGCGGCTGGACTCCAAAATCGATGGCCATGAACGTGACCCCTACGAAAAGCGTTCCCAGAATCGCTCCCAACCAGATTAGGGCTATCCCTGCCTTACGTGAAACCGGATCCCGAAATGCGGGCACCGCGTTCGCGATTGCTTCCACCCCTGTCATGGCAACGCTTCCGGAGGAAAAGGCGCGGAGAAGAATCCACCAACCCACCGCCGACATTGCCTGGGTGGGGACAATCGGAGAAGCAAAATCGGGTGCAGTCCAGCCCTGTACTGCAAGCTGCCACACCCCAGCAAGGATGACCGTGAGCACACATATAATAAAGAAATAGGTGGGCAGAGAAAAGTATCGTCCCGCCTCCCGCACCCCTCGAAGGTTCCCCAGGGTGAGCAACAACACCGCACTGAGGGCCAGGGCGACACGATGCTCGTGCAGGCTGGGAAAGGCCGAGGTAACTGCGGCGACCCCTGCGGCCACGCTTACCGCGACAGTTAAAACATAGTCCACGATCAGGGCCGCCCCTGCAGTTAGAGCTGGATAGAGACCGAGATTCTCCCGCGCAACGGTGTATGCCCCACCGCCCGCAGGATAGGCATGGACGGTCTGATAGTAGGAGGTCAACACAACCCCCAGGACGCCCGCGATCACAACCGCAATGGGAGCTCCGAAATTCAGGGCCGCCGCCCCCACAGCAAAGAGGACAAGCAAAATCTCCTCTGTCGCATATGCAACGGAAGAGATCGCATCTGAGGCAAAGGCCCCCAGGCCCACAAAAACCGAGACGCGCTCAAGCTTTGTATAGGAGCTATGGAGCGGATCACCTATCAGAAACCGCTTGAGACGTCCCATGGGCCCCAGGCGGGAAGGGGGTGGCGGTTCCCACCATATTCTTCGTGGAAGAGATGGGATCATACAATATAAGTGCCAGAGGCCTCAGTGATTATCTCCAGATTAAATCCTTCATGATAATCACTATTCAATAGCCATACTTTCTGCATTGCGAGGAGAATACAGCAAAGCCATTCAAAAATCAAAAATTGAATCACTGAGATTGGAAATAGTTTGTTCATAGTAACCCCCGGCACATAGATGCATGTCTCTTTTCATAATCATCTCACACGTTAGCTTTGGTGAAATGACTGGAAAAACGGGTCAAAAAAGATGTCACCTATGATTTACATTTCGTTACACCTCGGATTGCCACTGTGTAGCAGAATACCCCAGTACCCTGATAGATAGGCTCCTAATTTTCGATTCAAATCGCTAGTCATCTAGCAGGGTGTTGAAAAACTTCCCTGCTGTCATTCCCGAATGTTTAATCGGGAATCCAGTTCGTGTGAAATCAACAAGTTCTAGATTCCCGCTTGCGCGGGAATGACAACCTGGCTGCAAATATATACTTTTTCAACACCCTACCTAGTCCTCAGTGATCAGGAAGGTGACGGCGCTCTTCGGTGAATCCTTGAAAAAATTGAAGATGTGGGAAGATCGATCGACCCATTGAGTCCTAGATGGCATGTCGATTGCAGATTTCCCCTACTGTCCATCCGGGTCCTCGCTCGGGAGGCTCTCAATATTATTGCCATTTGGAGTTGTTCAGGGTTAAAATGGGCTCTTGGAGTCACAATGGAAAGCAAGCACATCATTGATCGAAATTCACTTGAGTTGCTTTTTGAGGTCTTGAAGCATCGAGGATTTTCACTCGTTGGTCCCACCGTCCGTGATGGGGCCATCATTTACGACGAATTGACCTCGACGGCAGATCTGCCCGTTGGATGGACCGATGAGCAGGAAGGCGGCACGTATCGACTCAAGAGGCGCACCGATGGAGCCCTCTTCGGCTATGTGGTTGGCCCACACTCGTGGAAAAAATTTCTCCACCCGCCGATCAGGCGGTTGTTGAAAGCCAAGCGGGAAGGTAGCAGCTTTCAGATTGTGACTGAGGATGAAGAAGCGCCCAGGTTTGCGTTCATTGGTGTCCGCTCCTGCGAACTTCACGCCATTGCTATTCAGGATAAGGTGTTCATCGATGGGAAATATGTCGATGCGAGTTACAAATTGCGCCGCGAAAATGCCTTTATCATTGCGATCAATTGTGGACAGGCCGGGGGGACCTGCTTTTGTGTGTCGATGAACACAGGTCCGAAAGCCACATTTGGATTTGATCTCGCTTTGACCGAAGCTCTGGAAAACAATCGGCACTACTTCGTCGTAGAGGTCGGCACAGAATTCGGAGCGGAGATTCTGCGTGAGGTGCCGCACGAACAGGCGAATGCAGAGGATGCAGCCACTGCTGAACGGATCGTGGCAAAAACCGCGGGAGAGATGGGACGGACCCTGGACACCACTAGCATCAAGGACCTGCTCTATCAAAACTATGAGCATCCACGCTGGGATAATGTCGCGGCGCGCTGTCTCACCTGTGGCAACTGTACGATGGTCTGCCCGACCTGTTTTTGCACAACGGTAGAAGATGTAACTGACTTGACGGGGGAGCACGCCGAACGGTGGCAAAAGTGGGACTCTTGTTTTACGATGGATTTCTCCTACATCCACGGCGGGAGCGTTCGATCCTCGGCCAAGTCCCGCTACCGCCAGTGGATGACGCACAAGCTGGCCACCTGGATTGATCAGTTCGGAACCTCGGGCTGTGTCGGTTGCGGGCGCTGTATCACCTGGTGCCCTGTGGCCATAGATATTACCGAAGAGGTCCGCGCCATACGGGGGGAAGTTCGTGAATAGCTTCATTCCCCATCCCGCGGATATTGTCGAGAAACGTAAGGAGGCACGATATATTTTCACCTTCCGCCTTCGATTTCGAGATGAACGTCTTCGACAAACCTTCCGATTCGAGCCTGGGCAATTCAATATGGTTTATATCTTTGGGGTAGGTGAGGTCCCTATCTCCATCGTGTCCGACCCAACCGATCCAGAACTCCTGGACCACACCATCCGGGTGGTGGGGAGGACGACCGCTGCGCTGGAAAAGCTCAAGGAGGGCGATACGGTCGGATTACGAGGACCGTACGGGAGCAGGTGGCCGTTAGAGGATTTCAAAGGGAAAGATGTCATCATCGTGACGGGGGGACTCGGTTGTGCACCCGCGGTTTCGGTGATCAACTACATCGTGAAGCGTCGTGACGATTACGGGGCGCTTAAGATCCTCCACGGAATCAAGACCCCAAAGGATCTGCTCTATCGGGACCGATTTAGGGCCTGGAGGCGAATCCCCAATACCGAAGTATCCCTCACAGTCGACCATCCAGACCGTCAGTGGAAATATAATGTGGGCGTGGTCACGAATCTCTTCAACCAGGTTCGGATCGATTACCAAAATAGCGTTGTGATGATGTGCGGTCCGGAGACCATGATGAAGTATGCCGTGCGGGGCCTCCTCTCCCAGGGGATGTCTGAGGGTCGGATTTACCTCTCCCTTGAACGGAACATGAAATGCGCCATTGGATTTTGCGGACACTGTCAGTTTGGGCCTAGCTTCATCTGTAAAGAGGGTCCCGTGTTTCGCTATGACCGCATTAAGCCGTGGTTAGAAATCCGGGAGGTATGAGATGCCTGAGCGGGGCAAGCGCAAACTGGCCGTCTGGAAATTCGCCTCTTGCGACGGCTGCCAATTGAGCCTGCTGGACTGTGAAGACGAGCTACTGGCAATTGCAGGAAGGATACAGATTGCATGCTTTCCTGAGGCCTCGCGTGCTGTCGTGAAGGGACCTTATGACCTCTCGCTGGTCGAGGGTTCCATCACGACGGCGGACGATGTTGAGCGAATTCGGAAAGTGCGGCGTGCCTCGAAGTACTTAGTGACGATCGGGGCGTGCGCCACCGCCGGTGGTATTCAGGCGCTTCGTAACTTCAAAGACGTGAAGGAATTTATCTCGATTGTCTACGCCAGGCCGGAGTATATCCGGACCTTGGATAAATCGACCCCGATTACTGAGCACGTGAAGGTGGATTTTGAGCTGCGCGGCTGTCCGATCAACAAACGCCAGCTTGTGGAGGTGATCAGTGCCTTCCTGCACGGGCGCAAACCGAATACCCCTCCGCACAGCGTCTGTATCGAGTGCAAGCTGCGCGGCACGGTCTGCGTCATGGTGGCTCACGGAACGCCCTGCCTTGGGCCTGTCACCCATGCCGGATGCGGTGCGATCTGTCCGTCCTATGATCGCGGCTGCTATGGTTGCTATGGGCCCATGGAGACTCCCAATACAAGTTCATTGAGCCATTGGTGGACCCATCTTGGTGTAAAGGAAGACGATATCTTCAGAGTATTCCGTGGATTTAATGCCTACGCCGAGGCATTCCGAAAAGAGAGTGAAACCCATGAGAAACAGTGAGCAGTGAACCAGGAACCAGGAACCAGGAACCAGGAACAAGAAATCATCTCGTATGAAAAGTAAAACGATAAAGATAAACTGTCTGGCCCGAGTCGAAGGCGAAGGCGCGCTCTACATCAAGGTAAAAGACCGCACCGTGGTGGAGGTCCAGCTAAAGATTTTCGAGCCGCCCCGGTTCTTTGAGGCGTTCTTGCGTGGACGTGCCTTTACCGAAGCCCCCGATCTCACTGCACGCATCTGCGGTATTTGCCCCATCGCCTACCAGATGAGCGCCGTGCATGCCATGGAAGGTGCCTTGGGAGCCGAGGTGGGTGGGCAACTCCGGGCGCTTCGCCGTCTCATCTACTGCGGTGAATGGATTGAAAGCCATGCCCTTCATGTGTACATGCTCCACGCACCAGATTTTCTGGGCTATGATGACGCGATTCAAATGGCGAAAGACCATCCTGAAATTGTCCAACGCGGCCTTCAGTTGAAAAAAGTGGGAAACGAGATCATGAGTTTGTTGGGCGGGAGAGAAATCCATCCGATCAATGTACGCATCGGGGGATTCTACAAAGTTCCCTCCAGAAGAGAACTCGCTCCGCTGGCAGAGCGGCTCCGATGGGGACGGGACGCTGCCCTTGAAACAGTTCGCTGGACTGCAGGCTTTACTTTCCAGGATTTTGAACAAGACTACGAGTTTGTTGCCCTGCGTCATCCCAGCGAATACCCTTTCAATGAAGGCCGACTTGTTTCAAACAAGGGGCTGGATATTGCGATTGAGGTGTACGACGATCACTTTGTGGAAGAGCAGGTTGAGCATTCCAATGCCCTGCATTCTACGCTCAGGGGACGGGGTGCCTACTTTGTCGGCCCACTCGCCCGATATAACCTGAACTTCGACAAGCTTTCCCCGCTTGCCCAGGAAGCCGCACGCTCCGCCGGACTTTTACCCTTCTGCCGCAATCCCTTTCAGGGCATCATCGTTCGCAGTGTGGAGATCCTCTATGCCTGCGATGAGGCACTTCGCATCATCGAAGAATATGAGATGCCGGAGAAGCCTGCAGTGGAAGTTCATCCACGTGCTGCCACGGGGTATGGCTGCACCGAAGCCCCTCGTGGCATTCTGTATCACCGCTACAGGATCGATGACAACGGAATCATTGAGGATGCGAAGATAGTTCCTCCCACCTCTCAGAATCAAAAGACCATCGAAAGCGACCTGCATCAATTTGTTCGGAAGTATATCAGTCTGCCGAAGGAAAAATTGACCTGGCAATGTGAACAAGCCATAAGGAACTACGACCCTTGCATCTCTTGTGCGACCCACTTCTTGAAACTGGAAATTGAGCACGCGTGAAGATTCATCATCTCACTGTTCAGGAAGCCCTCAAAAGCCTGCAAAGCGGCGTGGATGGACTCTCGGGCCCGGAGGCCAGGCGCAGGTTCATGGAGTTCGGCCCCAACCAAGTGGAAAGGGTTAAGAAGGAGCCGCTGGCCTTCCAGTTCCTGAGGGGCTTCACCCATTTTTTTGCCCTGATCCTTTGGGTGGCTGCGGGATTGGCCTTCTTTGCCGAATGGAATGACCCTGGAAAGGGGATGGCCGCCCTGGGCCTTGCCATTCTGGGCGTGATTCTGGTGAATGCCCTTTTTTCCTTCACCCAGGAGTTTCGGGCCGAAAGGGCTATTTCAGCCCTCCAGAAACTCCTCCCCCATCTTGTGAAGGCGCTCAGGGATCGTAAGGTCGTCCAAATCCCTGCTGCGGAATTGGTCCCCGGGGACTTGATCCTTTTGGAACAGGGAGACAATATCCCTGCCGACTGCCGCCTGGTCCAGGGATTTGGAGTCCGGGTGAACAACGCCACAATCACCGGGGAGTCTCTCCCCAAGGCCAGGGATGAGCATCCCAGCACAGAAGAGGATCTGACCCAGAGCAAGAACGTCCTCCTGGCGGGGACTTCTCTGGTCTCCGGGGAGACAAAGGCCTTAGTCTTTGCAACCGGGATGCATACGGAATTTGGCAAAATCGCCCACCTCACACAAACCGCCGGGGAGGCGCTCTCGCCTCTTCAGAAGGAGGTCATTCTCTTAAGTCGCATGGTGGCCCTTCTGGCGACAGCCCTCGGGGTGATCTTTTTCTTTATCGGGCGTGCCCTGGGTCTCTCCTTTTGGGAGAACTTTATTTTTGCGATAGGCATCATTGTGGCCAATGTCCCTGAAGGGCTTCTCCCTACGCTCACCCTGGCTTTGGCCATGGGCTCGCAACGCATGGCCAGAAGAAATGCCTTGATAAGACACCTCCCCTCGGTGGAGACGCTGGGCTCTGCCACGGTCATCTGCACGGATAAAACGGGCACCCTGACCCAGAATCGCATGGCCGTGAAAAGAATCTACCTCTCCGATCAGCTTTATCATCCTGCCGAATTATATCAGGATGCTCACCTCAAGGAAGATTACCGCTTCTTTTTTGAAGTGGCTCTGTTTTGTCAGGACCTCAAGACGGTGGTAAAGCAAGGGCGAGAGGAGCTGTTGGGAGATCCCATGGAGCTGTCCCTGGTGGAGATGGCTAAAAAGGTCATCCCAGGTGTAGAAGAGTATCCCCGTGTCGATGAGATTCCTTTTGATTCAGACCGAAAAAGGCTCTCTACCCTCCATAATACCCCTCGGGGATTGATGCTTTACACCAAAGGGGCCCTGGAGATGCTCCTTCCACTCTGCCATCAGGTCCAGATGGGAGTAGAGGTTCGACCCCTCACTTCAGGGTTAAAAGAGCAGTTCCTGAAGGCACAGGAATCCATGGCGGAAGAGGGTCTGCGGGTTCTGGCCTTTGCCCACCGGGCCATTCCGGAAGGGTATGATCTCCTTCGCCTGGAAGAGAATCTGATCTTATCGGCACTCGTCGGATTGGAAGACCCTCCCAGGCCGGAGGTGCTGGAGGCCATTCAGAAATGCAAAGGTGCCGGCATTAAGGTCATCATGGTCACCGGTGATCATCCTCATACCGCAAGGGCCATTGCCAGAGAGATCGGCCTGGTGAGATCACCTACTCCAGTCATCGTCCGCGGCGAAGAACTGCGGCGGATTTCTGACACGCAACTCCAACTGGCCCTGGATGCCCCGGAGATTATCTTTGCCCGAGTGGGTGCAGACCAAAAGATGCGAATTGTTAGTGCCCTGAAGCGGAAGGGAGAGATTGTGGCAGTGACGGGAGATGGAGTGAATGATGCACCGGCCCTCAGACAGGCCGATATCGGCATTGCCATGGGGATCACGGGGACCGATGTGGCCCGGGAGGCCGCCGATATGGTCCTGATGGATGACAACTTTGCCAGCATCGTCAGCGCCGTCGAAGAGGGACGGGCCGTCTTTGCAAATATCCGGAAATTTCTGACCTATATCCTGACCTCCAATGTCCCTGAGATCGTTCCTTATCTGGCCTTTGTCCTGTTCAAAATCCCCCTCCCCCTAACGATTATCCAGATCCTGGCCGTCGACCTCGGGACAGACATGTTGCCCGCCCTTGCCCTGGGTGCTGAAAAGCCCGAGCCCCAAGTGATGCAGAGACCTCCCCGCTCCCCAAAAGAGCGCCTATGGAACTGGTCCCTGATCGCGCGGGCCTACTTGTTTTTAGGGGTTATGGAGTCAGTTGCCGCCATGGCGGCATTTTTCTTTGTCCTTCATGGCGGGGGATGGCAATACGGACAGGACCTAGGGAGAAATGAGCTTCTCTATTTGCAGGCCACCACGGCCTGTTTGAGCGCGATCATCATCATGCAGGTGGTCAACGTTTTTCTCTGCAGGAGTGATCGGGAGTCAGCATTCTCATTCGGACTTTTCAGCAATAAACTCATTCTATGGGGAATCATCACCGAGGTCGTCTTAATCCTCCTGATCGATTACACCCCGTGGGGGAATCTGATCTTTGGGACAGCCCCCATTTCCAAAGGGGCCTGGCTCTTTGTCATCCCATTTGCAATGGGGATGCTGATCCTGGAAGAGTTGCGGAAGTGGTTTTTGAGGAGATCGCTTTCAACTGGGTGACATTTCGTCACACACTTGATCACCTCGGGTGTAGCAAACCGCCTCAGTGTTTCGTCACCCATAGGCTTGAAAGTTCGATTCAAGCCTATATTCCCTGGAAATTTATAATAAAAGTGTTGTGTCTCATGGACTACATGGCAGGCATGATATTTGAATAAATATAATAGACAGGATTCGTCTGGGAAAATGAAGAGAAAGGAGGAGAAGACCATGTCTAAAGAGAAGATAAAGGAGAATGAGAAACGGGAGGTGGCCCCCTGGAGGCCCTTTTCGGAGCTGGCCCGCGTGGAGCGGGACATGGAACGCATGTTTGAGGATTTTTGGACAAGGCCCTGGTTTGGCTTAGGTTGGCCCAGGCGCTTTCGCGCCCTTGAGGAGGTGGCACCCCGCGCCCCGGCCATAGAGACCTATGAGGAGAAGGACGATGTGGTGGTGAAGGCCGAACTTCCGGGAATGAAGAAGGAGGATCTGGAGCTAAATATCTCGGATAACTTGCTCACCATCAAGGGGGAGAAGAAAAAGGAAGAGGAGGTAAAGGAGAAGGGCTACTACTACTCCGAGCGTTCCTATGGAAGCTTCACCCGCACGGTTGAGATTCCCAAAGACGTGCAGACCGACAAGGTGAAGGCTAACTTTAAGGATGGAGTGCTAGAGATACGGCTTCCCAAGACCGAAGAGGCGAAGCGGAAAGAAGTCACGATCAAAGTGGAGTGATGATCCTGGAGATGGAAAAAGTCCTTGGCTACTTAGCCAGGTCGATTTGCCAGGCCAACGGCAACCTGTACGTAGAGGTTATTAATGAAAAGATTCCTGGCCCTGGTTTTAGTGATGGGGCTTGGGGTAGGAGTGTGGCTGGGGACCC
>DATECO010000135.1:0-11438 GCA_035286865.1 Nitrospiria bacterium
GGGCCTGCCGCTCCATATCCTCGGTCCCCATGTAGACCTCACACTCCAGGCCGAACATGGCTGCCACCGCGGCGGTCGCCACACCATGCTGGCCGGCCCCTGTCTCGGCAATCACCCGCCGCTTACCCATCCGTCTGGCCAGGAGGGCCTGCCCGATGGTATTGTTGATCTTGTGGGCCCCTGTATGACAGAGGTCCTCCCGCTTGAGGTAGATTTTGGCACCTCTCAACCTTTTGGTCAACTGACTAGCGAAGTAAAGCGGTGTAGGCCGCCCTGCATACTCACGAAGAAAATAATCCAACTCGGCCCGAAATTGCCTGTCCTTTTTCGCCGCAAGATAGGCCTGCTCAAGCTGTTGCAAGGCCGGCATTAAGGTTTCGGGAACGTAGCGCCCCCCATAAACCCCAAAATGACCCTGTGGATCGGGTACTCTCATCAAGGCCTCATTTAAATGTGGGGGCATGTGCGGACAAAAGTAAAATAGGTCCTCCGATGCCCCCACGCCCCACTCTGCTTCAGGCGGACTTGGCCTGCTTGATAAAATTTTCAATCTTACTGTGATCTTTCTTCCCCAGATACTTTTCTACCCCGGTGCTCACATCCACCCCGTAAGGTTGCACCTTCCTAATCGCGTCCCGAACGTTCTCTGGAGTCAGGCCGCCTGCCAGAACGATCCGCCCGAATGACCTCGCCTGCACGGCTAGGTCCCAATCAAATCGCTCCCCGGTCCCCCCAAGCTGATTCTCACGGTAGGTGTCCAACACAAATGCCCGGACTGAGTACTCGGCCATCTGCTTGAGACTGCCATGATCTTTCACCCGGATTGCCTTAACCACCCTTGAGCCAAACCTCTGACAAAATTCGGGAGACTCATCCCCCTGGAGTTGGACAAGGTCAAACCCGCACTCCTCCATCATTCTCCAGATCTCCTCCGCAGGCTGATCGGCAAAGACACCGACGGGAGTCACATAAGGGGGAAGTTGGTCAATGATCAACTTGGCCTGGGCTGGTTTTATATATCTGGGACTATTGGGATAGAGCACAAAACCCACCGCATCCGCCCCAAATTCGGCCGCGGCCAGGGCATCCTCCAGGTTGGTAATCCCGCAGATCTTAACCCTTATCATGAGTATACGTTATTCGTTAATCGCTATTCGTTAATCGTCTTGTGATCAACACCCTTTTCACGATTAACGTGTACCGTTTAACGATTAACGTCTTCCCCCAGAAGTTCATCCACCTTGGCCCCAACGTCCTGCACCCGCATTAAGGATTCACCGACTAGGATGGCATCCACGCTCGCCTCCATCAGCCGAAGCACCTCTTGACGCGAGCTGATCCCGCTTTCGCTGACCACCACCTTGTCATCCGGGACCTCTTGGATTACCCGGAAGGTGGTCTCCAGATCGGTCTTAAAGCTCTTCAGATCCCGGTTGTTGATCCCGATTATTTCGGCTATCTCCACCACCTGTTCCAACTCCTTCTCGGTATGAACCTCACAAACCACATCCATCCCCAGTTCCTTCGCCAGGGCATGATAATCGGCAAGCTGTTGTCTATCCAGGATCGTGGCAATCAGCAATATGGCATCTGCCTGGGCCGCCCGGGCCTCATACACCTGGTAGGCATCCAACAAGAAGTCCTTCTGGAGAACGGGCAACGCCACCTTTTGCCGGACCCTTCCCAGCAGATCCAGGTGCCCTTGAAAAAAGTGCTCATCCGTCAGCACCGACAGGGCTGTCACCCCATGCTCCTGGTAGACTCTTGCAATATCCACAGGATCAAAATCTTTGCGGATGACCCCCTTGGAGGGGGAAGCCTTTTTAATCTCCGCGATGAGATGGATGGGGGCAGGCTTCATCAGGGCATTCATAAAGCCCCGGGGACTTGCTAGATCCCTTATCCTGGCCTTCAATTCCTTCAGGCGCGCAGGATTCTTTCTTGCCCTTATCTCCTCTTTTTTATATCGTAAGATTTCTTCCAGCATCACTTGCAGATACCCTGGCCCCTTACCATCCCAAGTCCTCGACATCACCGCCTGCGCATTTTGACCGCAACGAGGAAGCCCTGGGCAAGGCGAGGCTGATTATGCATTCGTGTAAGCCTTCAGGGCCTCCAGCTTTTCCAGGGCTGCACGGGAATCTATGGAACCTGCCGCAACCTGAATGGCTTCTTGCAATGTGCCGGCTTTGCCTGTGGCCACAATAGCTGGTGCCGCATTCAGCAGGCAAATGTCTCTCTTAGCCCCTTCCTCTCCCTTCAGGACCCCCAGCAAGATTTGGGCATTCTCCTCCGGACCTCCCCCCGCAATGTCCTTCAATTTCCATGTTTTGAGCCCGAAGTCGCCGGGCTCGATATGGTAACAGGAGATCCTCCCCTCACGGCCTTCGCAGATCTTGGTCTTGCCTGTAATCGTGACCTCATCCAGCCCATCCAGGCCGTGCACAATAAAGCAGTGCCGAGAGCCTAAATTGACAAGCACCTGGGCGATGAGATCGGCCAGTGGGCTGGAATACACCCCAAGAACTTGAATGGTGGCCCCCGCCGGATTGGTGAGCGGCCCCATGATATTGAAGAGCGTGCGGATGCCGATTTCCTGCCTGGGGCCAATGGCATGCCTCATCGCCTCGTGAAAGAGGGGGGCAAACAGAAAACCGATCCCGATCTCATTGAGACATTCCTCCACACGCACTGGCTCGACATCAATCCTTACCCCAAGGGCCTTTAGGACATCGGCACTGCCGCAACTGGAGGAGACGGAACGGTTGCCGTGCTTGGCTACCCGTATCCCAGCGCCTGCCACCACAAAGGCAGTGGTTGTGGAGATGTTGAAGGTGTGCAGCCGATCCCCTCCCGTACCGCAAGTGTCCACTACGAAGGGATCCTCCGACCGGATCCGAATGGCCTTCTCACGCATCACCCGGGCCGAGCCTGTGATCTCCTGCACCGTTTCGCCCTTCATCCGAAGGGCTGTGAGGTATGCTGCGATCTGGGCCGAAGTAGCATACCCTTCCATGATCTCTCGCATGACCGCCTCGGCTTCCGCCTCGGTGAGATGAACCCCCTCGGTGATTTTGGCGATCGCCTCTTTGATCATTATCCTTTCGCTAACCCGTCGGCAAGAGTGTTACAGGCAGCACCCCTCATATTTTAATCCTCAAAAAATTTCTCAGGAGGTCCTTTCCCACTGTCGTCATGATGGATTCCGGATGAAACTGGACTCCTTCTATGGCATATTCCCGATGGCGCAGGCCCATAATCTCCTCCTCTTCAGTCCGGGCCGAGACCTCTAGACAGGCTGGCAGCGTCTCCTGTTTCACCACGAGGGAGTGATACCGGGTAGCCTCAAATGGGCTGGGAAGGTCTTTGTAGATGGTCTTTCCATCGTGATAGATCATGGAGGTCTTACCGTGCATGAGGCGATAATTCCTCACCACCTCTCCCCCAAAGGCAGCCCCAATCGCCTGATGTCCGAGACAGACACCCAGGATCGGGATCTTTCCAGCTAAATGCCGTATCAACTCCACCGACACCCCGGCCTCCTTAGGCGTGCAGGGGCCTGGAGAGATCACGATACGTTCCGGTTCCAATTTCTCGATCTCTCCTATCGTAATCTTGTCGTTTCTGAAAACCTGAATCTCCTGGCCCAGTTCTCCCAGGTACTGGACCAGGTTATAGGTAAAGGAGTCGTAGTTGTCAATCATGAGTAGCATTTTATCTGTGGGGCCCGTCCGGCTACACAAAGAGAAATGTCCTCCGACCTGCCTGCCGGCAGGCAGGTGCCCCCCACACCCCGCACTCGGACAGGCAGAGCCTGATCCTCGCTTTACAATCCGCTTTCCGCCATCTCCACGGCTGTCATGATAGCCTTGGCTTTGTTCACGGTTTCATCGTATTCCTGAGCCGGTTGGGAGTCGGCCACAATGCCCCCCCCTGCTTGCACATAGGCCTGATGACCATCGATAACGATGCTCCGGATATTGATGCAGGTGTCCATATTTCCTGAAAAACTAAAATAACCCATCGCCCCAGCATAAAGACCCCGCTGTGTCGGCTCAAGCTCATCAATGATTTGCATGGCCCGGATTTTGGGAGCCCCGGAGACTGTTCCTGCTGGGAAGCAGGCCTTCATCACATCATAGACATCCTTCCCCTGGGCGAGTTGACCTTGGACATGAGACACGAGGTGCATTACATGAGAATATTTTTCGATGACCATCAGCTCATCCACATTGACCTTCCCCATCTCGGCCACACGGCCTACATCGTTTCTGCCCAGGTCCACCAGCATGAGGTGCTCGGCCCGCTCCTTTTGATCGTCTAAGAGTTCCTCCATCAGTGCCCGATCCTCGGGATCTGTTTCGCCGCGCCTTCGGGTCCCTGCGATCGGCCGGAGCTCAATCCTACCCTCCTCACACCGCACCAGGACCTCCGGCGATGAACCCGCAACCGTGAGACCCCCCATCTGGAGATAGTACATGTAAGGCGACGGATTGATGACCCTGAGGGCCCTATAAATGTCGAAAGGTTCTGCATGGATCCTTGCACTGAAACGCTGAGAAAGGACCACCTGGAAGATATCACCCGCACTGATATAGTCTTTGGCCTTTAACACCATCTTTTCATAGACCTTAGGGGTCATGTTCGACCGCCATTGAATTCTGGGCGTCCCTTTTTTGGCCACGTGATGCTGCCTCCGTACCGTCCGTTTTTCTAGCTTTTCGATAATCTGATCAATCTTGGTCTTGGCGGTCTCATAGGCTCTTTTCGGATTCTCGTCTCCGACATGGGCGTTGGAAACAATCTTGATCTTCTGAGTGAGGCTATCGAAGATCAGGAGGGTATCCGTGATCATAAGGAACAGATCAGGAAACCCCAGGCCCGGTTTGGGACGCTGCCGGATCTCATCGAAATACCGGACCAGATCATAGCCCATATATCCGACGGCACCGCCAAAGAATCTCGGCAGACCCACCACGGGGACCGCGCGGTATTGGGACATAAACTTCCTCACTGCCTCCAGGGGATTATAGAGCCCTTCCGCCTTTTCCACCCGCTCATTGCGAATGATCTCCACCGTGTTTCCGATTCCTTTAAGGATCACGGAGGGATGACTGCCTAGAAAGGAATATCGGGCCCATTTTTCACCCCCTACGACGCTTTCTAATAGGTAAGAAAAATGGCCATCCCCGATCTTCAGAAAGGCAGACACAGGGGTCTCCAGGTCAGCCAAGATTTCTTTATAAACCGGGATGAGATTGCCTTCTTTGGCCTTCTGGATAAACTCAGAAAGGGACGGATAGAACATCAAAAACCTCACTAGAAAAAATCAATGAATATCTTTATAAATTAGCATAATTTCATGAAAATTGTCAATTTGACAGGGGGTCAGGTTTAAGCTAACTTTATTCGTGTGATGGATATTTAGATATTTAGGAGAGAGCCAGCGGTCTTATTATCATGCTGGGCGGAGAAATATCAAATACAAAAACCAAAATACAGCCGATCTCAGCTTTACGCCACCTTGCTGGAAGCCTTTTCCAGCTCAATACGAAAGCGTACTTTCTTGAGTTCCTCGGTCAAGGCCTCTGTGATAATTCGACTGAGATCTTCTTCTTTCACCGTCTGCTCAAATTCTTCAAATAGTCGTTGCGGAACGAGAATCTTCAACTTTTTGGGGACAATCACGTTGATCTCGATCATCTTCGGCATGAATGACCTCCTCCGACGAGGCCGATCGACCTAAGACTCACAAGAGGCTGTCAAACCCGTCAACTTTGTGGCGATCATTACCCCCATGACAGATTCGGCAGGCCTCGGCAATTCTTGCCTTCCTATCTGAAACCAGTACATAACTATATTGAGAGTCGGTCCAGGTCAGGGCATAGTAACCCTTATATTTAGAAAGGTTAAACGAGATGTTCTTGTATTGGATCCCTTTTCTCTTGTCAAAAAAGAGATTCTGGATGGGTGTCTCTTTTCCCTCAAATACCTGCGCAGGCATCGGCGTGGTCACCAATAAGGAGACCCTATAGTTCTTATCTTCGTAGCCTAATAAGGCGGCCTTTTTCTCTTGGAAAGGGACCACTTTTCCCCCCACCAGATGCATCGAGGAGACCTCCTCCTGGGGAAGAACCAATGGAAAGTCCAGCCCTTGCTGCACCCACCCTACGATCACAGCAGGGTCACTGCTCATGATATCAAAGTGGTCTCTGCCACTGAGAATCCCTTCATGGAGCTCCACTGCGGCCCGATCTATTTCGACTAGGGTCTTGTCCAGTTCCTGGCTACTCATTTTGGCCTGCTTGGGCAGAACATACAGGATAAGCCCGGCCATGATCATGATAAACATGGCCATCGTGGCCACCAGGAGTGTTGTGGAAGATCTGGGGCGAGGCCCTTTCAACACATCTGCTTCTTTTTGTTGTAATAATACTAAGGGCTTTGTGCTCCTGCGCAACCTGTCCTGAAGATGAGCAGGGGCCGAGGGGATTAATGCGGAAGTCTTTAACTCCTGCAGGAACCCCTTTTCTTGTCTAAAGACTTCTGCACAATAGGGACACTCCTGAAGATGCTCCTGAACTCTCAAGGACTCCTTGATATCCAACTCACCATCAAGGTAAGGATAGAGGAGCTTCATCAGTGTCTGGCAATCATACATCGCTTCCGTACCTTTTATTTGTTTCTATCCTAAGTTTTAAAATCAGACACTGTCCATTTCCAGTCATGCCGTTTCCATCCGGGCTTTCTGTACCGATCGGCCCTCGTAGTAGTCCTTTAAGGTTTTTTTTAGAAAATTTCTGCTCCTCCACAGCCTGGACATCACGGTCCCTACTGGGCATCCTAAGATTTTTGCAATCTCCTTATAATCAAACCCCTCAATATCTTTTAAGACGATAACCGCCTTTAATTGTGCGGGCAGGCAATTCAAGGCCTTTTCAAGATCTGCCCGGAAGATCCCCTTTTCCAAAATGGAGCGGGCAGAGGATAAAGTGCCATTGGGTGATTCATATCCATTCTCTTTCACCTCATCCATTTCCGAAAGGGAGATCTCTCTTGCCCTTTGATGAAACTTGTTAATAAAAATATTCCGCATCATGGTGAAAAGCCAGGCCTTGTAGTTCGTCCCGCACTCATACCGATCGCAAAAACGATAAGCCCTCAGATAAGTTTCTTGCACTAGGTCCTCTGCGTAGTCCCTTTCGCGTGTTAAGAGCAGGGCAAAGTGATAAAGAGAATCCACGTACTGCAAGGTCATGGTTTCAAAATCTTGCCTCAGCACCCCATCCCCCACTTCATTCCCGGCTGATTATTTCCCAGGTGCAAGGAAGTCCCACAATATGAACAGACAAGAGGGTTAAAATATTCCCTAAAAAAAATTCGATGCTTTTTCATACTATCTGGATTGACAGGGCAAAGTCAACCCTTCGACTCTCCAGCCTAAAGGCCGGAGCTTGCTCAGGGTTGACACTGAGCGGCGCCTCTCCTTCGACAAGCTCAGGATGGTGAGCCATGTCGAACCACTTCCCCACCCTGAAGGGTGGAGCTTGAGCGCCGTCGAACGTGTCAAATTTATTTTTTATCAAACAATAACAAAGGCTTCTTTATACACGGATCAGAAACATAACCGATCTAATTGAAATATTCTTCTTTCCACTGGGTAGAGGAATCCCACCTTTTTATAGCAAGACCATTTTACTTCTCTTTTATGAGTCCTTGCTCAATTCCCGTCTTCGGGTTAACATTCGTTCCCAATCGGGAAGAGGATTACGCGGAATAAGCTGTCTCTTTTTATGCTCAATGTTGCAATTCTTCAATTGATCAACATAGTTATTCAGGTTTTAACGAGGATATTACTGGTCAAATGTGAGGAAAAGAGATTTCCGTTCGTCAAGAGCCGGTCTAAGGACCGGGGGTTGTTGTAAAGTGATTTCGATCAATAGACAAAATGGGTTGACAATTTGAGAAGTTCGAGGTATAGTTCCTTCGTAAAAGATTCTAAACCCATATTACAGTGGGACAGGATCATCAATGGAGCCTCTGATTTTTGAGCAGGCTCCGCTGAAGATATCTCCTTAAGCAGAGTCGGGTATTTTTTTGACTCAATTGAAAAAGAGTAGAATTCCATCCGCTTGTTTGTATTCGCTCTGCGTGTCCAGTGAAGGGGCCCTCCTCGAGCAAACCCCTTTTAGTTTTTACAAACCCAAGACAATCACAAAAACGCGAGGTGAACGTGGGAAATAAAATTTATGTAGGGAGCCTTCCCTATTCAATCAATGAACAAAAATTGGCTGACCTCTTTGCACCATATGGTTCGGTCGGGTCAGCCAAGATCATTTCTGACAAATATAGTGGGCAGTCAAAGGGTTTTGGGTTTGTAGAGATGTCCTCATCTGAGGAGGCCCAGAAGGCGATTACTGCTCTGAATGGGACACAGCTCGAAGGTCGAACGCTGGTGGTAAATGAGGCGCGACCGATGGAGAGCCGTCCGCGCTCACCTGGCGGGGGTGGGGATCGGGGCCGGGGTGGTGGAGGAGGTCGCAGAGACCGCCGGTTTTAACCTCGGACCGTGACTGACCTAAGCTATACGCCCAAAGGTCCAGCTTGAGTCACTATCTACCTTGCCCTTAAGTTACGCACCCTATCAGCTATGGGGCGTCTACTAATTGGCGAATAGGGATTATTTCATTCGCTCGTTTACCGCCTGCCTGCCGGCAGGCAGGGACTCCCCACCAAGCTGGGGAGATTGCGGTGTGCTTTGCGTGTTCACAAGCCGATGAATAAAATGAGATTCCCCTTCTCGATCTGTGTCATCTCTGTAATGCTGGTGCTCACTTTTCCCCCGGCCAGGCCCACCCTACCCCTTAGCGGGCTGGCCCATGCCTTTGAGGTCAAGGGACTCAGGACGCCGGAGAGTTTCATTGTAGACCCCTCCACCGGAGCCTACTTTATGTCCAATATCAATGGTAAACCCACCCAAAAGGACAACAATGGCTTCATCACAAAGTTGGATAAGACCGGAAAGATCATTAAACTGAAATTCGTGGAGGGGGGCAAGAAAGGAGTCACGCTCCATGCACCAAAAGGGCTGGCTGTCATTGACTCTATCCTTTACGCGACGGATATCGACTTTGTGAGGGGATTTGACAAGGAGACCGGTGAGCCTGTTTACGATCTTGATTTCACCGAATATGGCTCGGCCTTCCTCAATGATTTGACACATGATTCGGAAGGCAATCTTTACGCCACCGATATGCTGGCCCAGATGATCCTCAAAATCGAAACCCGAAATGGGAACAAGGCGTCAGTACTGGTCAAGGATGCACGCCTTAATGGACCTAATGGGATTGTGGTTAATCCGCAAACGGGCAATCTGATTGTAGTGACCTGGGATACAGGGTCCATCCTGGATGTGGATCCGGCCGGCCAGATCAGGGTCCTGCTGGACAGCCAAGGCCTGAAGAATCTTGATGGGGTGGATCTTGATGAGGCGGGCAATCTTTACACCTCCAGTTTCACTGACGGCAGGATTTATAAAATCAGCCCCGACTTTAAGAAGGTCAAGTTATTCAAGGAAGGACTCAACTCCCCTGCCGACATCAATATGGACCGGGCAAACCATCTCCTGCTGATCCCTTTTTTCAACGAGAATAAGGCAAGAACCGAAAAGACCCGATAGGTGAGAACGGGTACAGCAGATCCCCCGCACAGCGGCAAGGCTCCAAGGTGATTCTTTTCCAGAATGACCCGATTGTGCCGACTTTATAATCGCGAATATGTATAAATCCAACCTGCAAAAGATCACCTTCCGAGTGATGCTCATGGGCTTATGGATAGCGCTCTTGAGTGGATGTGCCTATGTGAATGTCTCGCTCAAAGATGAGCGAAAACCCCTCCGGGAGGTCACAGTCAGTGGTAAGGGGTTTTACAAAATCCTGGTGATGGAGGTATCTGGATTTATTTCCGGCGAGGAGCGCAGGGACAGCCTGATAGACAGTGCCCACTCCCCCAGCCTGGTCTCACAGGTAAAAGAGGAACTCCAAAAGGCCGAAAAGGACCAGCGGGTCAAGGCCGTTATCCTCAGGATTAACAGCCCCGGTGGAATGGTTACCGCCTCAGACATGGTCTATCAAGAAATAAAGGACTTCCGGACAAAAACCGGCCGGCCGGTGGTCGCCTCCATTATGGACTTGGGAACGTCCGGGGCCTTTTATATCTCCCAGGCGGCCGACCGAGTCATCGCCCATCCCACGACCGTGACCGGGAGCATCGGGGTGATCATGGTTAGGCCAGATATCGAGGGGCTTCTTCAAAAGCTGGGGATCAGGACCACCGAGATTACGTCCGGCGAACTCAAGGCGATGGGATCCCCCTTTAAACCCCTCTCCGCCGAAGAGCAGGCGGTTTTCCAGGGTGTCATCGACGAGATGTACGACCGATTCCTCAAGGTGGTGTTGGACGGGAGAAAGGGATTGAGTCGTGAAAAGGTCCAGACCCTAGCGGATGGCCGGATTTATACCGCCCATCAAGCTTTAGAGGCCGGGCTAATTGACGGGATCGGTTATCTTTCAGATGCGGTCGACCTGGCCAGACAGCTGGCCGGCCTTGACCGGGCTAGGGTTGTGATGTACCATCGACCCGGGGATTATAAAGGAACTCTCTATGCCGGTCCTCTCATTTTGGATCCTGGTTTGCTGACGTCTACTCTTGGCGGCCTCGCCACGCCAAAGTTTCTTTACCTTTGGATGCCATAAGCCTATCACCACCGCGAAACGACAATCATTTTTTGTCATAAGATCCCAGTCATGCTACAATGGGCCTGCCCATACAGGCGATCCTGGTGATCATGAGGGATTGGAAGGTCTGGACCCTTCTCGGTGCCCAGCTCAAGGAAGAGGGATTCCTGACCTTTCTGGGAGAAGACGTCCCTGATGCCCTTAAGGCGCTCAAGGCGGGGCAGGTCCACCCCAGCCTAGTTATCCTGGACATCCTGAATCAGGATGTGGATACCTCGGTGCTGGATGAACTTCATACTGAGGGTGGATCAATCCCGGTGCTCGTTTGTAGTGGGGCCATGGATCCCATTTTGTCACCAGGAAGACCCAGAGCCTTTATTCATCCACTCCATCGGCCAGTCTCCATTGATGCGATTATCCACAAGGTGAAACAGGTTCTTCATCTGGACAAACCGGATTCATTCTTATACAATGAATGAAAGATGGTCTACCTGAGGCAGAGCGGAGCCCTCCGAGAATGTTAGAGACCCTATATTCTGGTCTATCCGATTTGGGAAAGGTGCGTGCCTCTAATGAGGACAGCTTGGGCCTGTTTCCGGACCTCCATCTTTTCCTGGTGGCGGATGGAATGGGAGGGCATGCAGCGGGTGAGGTGGCCAGCAAAATGGCCGTGGAGATGGTGAAGGACTTCTTTTCTAAGGA
>DATECO010000136.1:0-3691 GCA_035286865.1 Nitrospiria bacterium
TCACGCAAGCGAACATCACGTGCAAATTTACCATTACTTACTGTTTTGTATACCATCTTTACAAGTTGTCTCGCTTCCTGCCAACAATCCAACTCTTCAAACTTTTCTATTTTCATCTCTTAACGGAAATAACGGACCAAACGGACTCAACCGAACTAACGCTTCTGTTCTACCCTGCCATAATCGTCGTCGAATCTCACAATATCGTCCTCCCCGAGGTAAGTCCCGTTCTGGACCTCAATGATCTGAAGAGGCTTGCTTCCAGGGTTTTCAATCCGGTGATGGGTACCTATTGGAATATAGGTGCTTTCATTGGTCTTCACCTCATAGACCTTCTTGCCACAGGTCACCCGGGCTACTCCAGACACTACCACCCAGTGTTCGCTGCGGTGGTTGTGGAGCTGAAGGCTCAGCCGGGCACCGGGTTTAACCCACAGGCGTTTAATCTTATAACCCTGATCCTCCTCCAAGACCGTGTAAGAACCCCACGGTCGGTAAACAGTCCGATGGATATAGTGTTCCTGGGCCCCGCGCTTTTTTAACCGCTCCACCACTTTCTTCACATCCTGGGCACGCTCCTTCGGGCAGACCAGCGTAGCATCCGGGGAGTCGACCACCACCATATTGTTCAGCCCAATCGTGGCCACCAACCGCTTATCGGCGTAAACAACGCTGTCGCGGCTTTCCAGGTCTAGGACATTGCCCACCTTCACGTTCCCTCTGCGATCTGGCTTTGCGACCTGCCCCACCGCCGTCCAGCTTCCAAGATCGGTCCACCCGATATCGGCCTCAACCATGATGACCCGCTTAGCCTTCTCCATCACCCCATAGTCAATCGAGATAGATTCCAGCCCTGCATAGGCCCGCTCAAGAATCTCTTCCTCCCTTCCCATCCCGAGGGATTCCTTAATCGCCAAAAGTTGCTTGTAAAGCCCCGGTAGAAGTCGCTCGATCTCTTTTAAGATGACGGAGGCCTTCCACACAAAAATCCCGCTATTCCAAAAATAGCGATTGGATCTAAGATAACGCTGCGCAGTGGCTTTATCCGGCTTCTCTACAAACGCCGCTACATGATACATCTTCGAGTTGCGTGAACCCTGAACTATGAATCTTGAACCGGTCTTGATATACCCATATCCGGTGTCTGGGCTAGAGGGTTTTATACCCAACGTCACGAGGGACCCTTGTTCTGCCACGGCCACGGCGGCTTTTAGGACCTGACCGAAAGTCTTTGTCTTTTTGATCAGATGATCCGCTGGTAATACCACCATCAAGGCCTCCGGCTCTCTTAACTCCAATTGAATGGCCGCCAGACCAATCGCCGGAGCAGTATTCCTGCCGATCGGTTCCAGAAGGAGGTGCGGACCTGTTCTCCGGCCAGAGCCAGGAAACAATCCGGTAATGTCATGTACATATTTTTTATTCGCCACAATATACGTTTTATCCAAAGGGACCAGATTAACCAACCGCTGGATCGTCTGCTCAAGCAGCGTCTTTGATCCGCTGATTTTCAGAAATTGTTTAGGGTAGAGTTCTCGCGAAAGCGGCCAAAATCTGGTCCCGCTTCCACCCGCCAAGATGACTGCGTACACCATCAACCTCCATCCGAATACCTAATTTTTAGCACACCCCGGTGCTTTATACAAGCACTTCGGATCTATTCCTTATTGTGAACATGTATCAGTAACACTTTTCTTTCGCTCACCCTGGCCCTTCCGCCTGAGGCGGATGGCCGGTGGAGGGGCCGACGCGAGCCCCTATAATAGAAAAGGCCAATCCTCCGAAATTTCCTCACCCTTGATGGGGGAGGTCAAGGAGGGGGTGGACAAAGGCACTGTGATCACCCTCCCCTTGCCCCTCCCATCTAGGGAGGGGAAACGAAATATTCGATTCTTTATGCGTATGTCAGTAGTTATGAGGAGGGTGGCCACGTTTTCTGGCCTTAAGAACAAGGATCTCTCCATACATGAGCGGATCAGACAAGAGTATTTGGCGGACATGGCTCCTTGCAGGATCCTGAGCGCTTCGCTTTCCCCGCATGGATATGATCTTTTTGAGGAGATAAAAAAGGGGTGATCCCTTCCCATGTGAACGATTTGCCTTGATCTGCTCAATTTCGAAATTATTCTGATTTAAGATATAGCGCAGTTCGGGAAAGGGGACGGGATTAATATGGTCGATCTTTTTCTCCCTGCCCGTTAAGGGATCTACATCGATCATGAGGTGAAAATAGTTAGGATAACCATAAAGGAGATAACTCAGCCTGGACCTTAGGGATAGGATGTTGGGTGTCGAAAGGATACATGTCCCCCCCGCCCTGAGAACCCGGTTGATCTCACGGACCAACAGGTGGGGACTCTCAAGATGTTCAATGCCTTCAAGGCAGACGACATAATCAAAGAATCCGTCTTTAAAGGGTAGGCCTATATTGAGATCCAGAAGAACAAGTTTTTGAGTGGCCACAAGGTATCCATCTGCTTGGATATCGCCGCACCACACCTCAAACTTCTCGTTCTGAAGTCTCTTGGCGAAGGCGCCTTCACCCGCAGGAACATCCAGGACCTTTCCTCTTGGTTCATCCTTCATCATTTCGAACGCACGCTCATGAACCAGTGGCGCAGTGCACGGGGTTGGACCCACAGTGGAGGATTCCCCGAAGTTCTGTGAAGTTTGCAGATTACCTCGGCTGGTCATGAGACTAGTTCACCATAAAGCCGATGGAACTGCGAAATCATCTGCTGGAGCGAAAACCGTTCAACTACCCTGGCACGGCCTGCATGGCCGAGTTTTTCCGCTACTTGGGGATTCTCCAGGAGATAAAGTATTTTTTGGGCCAGGGCCTTGGGATCCCTGGGAGGTACCAGAACTCCTGTCACATGATCTTCGATCACCTCCGGGATACCCCCGACGGCCGTGGCCACTATGGGTCTCCCCCTCGCCATCGCCTCCAGAAGTACAATCCCGAAACCCTCCATCACTGAGGGCAACACAAAAACATCCATTGCATCGAGATGAGCAACCACATCCTGTTGAAATCCGGTTAAAGTGACACTTTGAGATAGGACATTGGTTTCGATCATTTCCAAAAGCATTGCACGGTATCGATTATCTCCCTCCCCAATGATCAGGCAATGGATATCGGGTAGTTTCTTTCTTACCTCGATCAGCGCCTGGAGGAGATATTCATGGCCCTTTCGCGGAAAAAGATTGGCGACCGTGCCGATTACAGGCTGCCGATCGCTCAAGTGATAGTCATCCCTCACCCTTTTACCTTCAGCCGGATTTGAAGTCAGGGCGACGTCGATCCCGCTGTAGATAACCATGATCCGGTCGCGACCTACACCGGACTTGATGGCAACATCTCTTATTCGATTGGATACGGCAACCAATTTTTGAGGTCTTTTTAACCAGTAGTCTCTCACCCTGCGGGGCTCAATCTCCTGCCGGATATGCACGATGCAGGGGAGACGGGCCATGCGGCAGGCTATATAACTTATAGGTGCCCACCAATAGTCGTTGACATGCACTAAATCGATCTTCATGTCCCGCATGACCCTGAAAAGCGACCACACTGCCCCGGGAATGCCGAACACGTCTTTGGGCTTTCGCCATGAAGGGAGGTTCATAGGATAGACAGATACCTTGAGCTTTTCGACCTCTCTGGAGAGTGGCCCTTCGGGGCAAACCACAT
>DATECO010000137.1:0-3284 GCA_035286865.1 Nitrospiria bacterium
CGAGATCTCGCCAGCGGCACCCACTCTGGCCCAAGTGATGTGGGTCAGGAGAGATGTGAAACGCAAGGAATATCGCACCGGCCTGAGATTTATCATCTAATATCTTAAAACGCACAGCTTCCCTAATCGCCCCCCTTTAAGGCGGGGTTCTTCAGCAAGATCGATCCTGACATTACCCACCCTATACTCCCATTGACTTTAACAACCTTCAGTAGTATAAAGGCTTGTAATATAATTGTGAGCAGGCTGCTAAGGTCTATTATGGCGTATTGGGAATTACGACCAATTTGAGATAAGGGAATTCATATGATTAGAAAAGTCCCCAAGAATGCATGGTATCCGGCCTGGTTAAGAGAGGTCTTAGAGAGCATCCGCCCTCTGGAGGGGGAACTCCAGGTAAGGGTGCAAGCCAGGCTGGACTGTCTAACGAGACCCCCTGGCAGCCTGGGCAGGCTGGAAGAGGCTGCCCGACAGTATGCGGTGATACGGGGCCAGGAGCGCCCTAAGCTACAAAAAAAGGTGGTTTACATCTTCGCAGCTGATCACGGGGTGACCGAGGAAGGAGTGAGCGCCTATCCTCGGACAGTCACTGCCCAGATGGTCTACCATATCCTGCGGGGGGGAGCGGCCATCAATGTGCTGGCCAGGCATGTGGGGGCCGAGGTGAGGGTGGTGGATATTGGGGTGGATCACGACTTTAATCAGCTTGCAGGATTGATTCATAAAAAGGTCCTGCGCGGGACACGTAATCTTGGAAAAGGGCCCGCCATGACGAGGCAGGAGGCCCTCATTGCTATGGAGGAGGGCTGTGGACTGGCCCGACAGGCTGCAGAAGATGGAATCGACCTCCTGGGCACAGGGGATATCGGGATTGGAAACGCGATCCCAAGCAGCGCGATTGCCGCCGTGATGACCGGAAAGCCAGCCCATGCCGTGACTGGCAAGGGAACGGGGCATGAAGCCAAGGGCTTAAGACAGCAGAATCGGATCATTGAGCAGGCGATCGAATTAAACAGGCCGGACCCGAGGGACCCTTTGGATGTCCTGGCCAAGGTGGGAGGATTGGAGATCGCTGGCATTGCCGGATTTCTGTTAGGGGCATCAGCCTGTAAGCTACCCGTGGTGGTAGAAGGATTTATCTCAGCCGCAGGGGCCCTCATTGCGGTGCGTCTGCATCCCCCCATCCGGGATTATATTTATATTTCACACCGATCGACTGAGAGGGGACATCGGGTGATGTGTGCTGCTTTGGGATTGCCACCCCTCTTGGATCTTGACCTCAGACTGGGTGAAGGCACTGGGGCCTGTTTGGGGATCAGCCTGGTAGAGGCAGGGGTGAAGGTGCTCAATGAGATGGCCACTTTTGAAGAGGCCACCGCATCACAAAGGTCGTGAAAGGAGAGCTACATCCGCCGGGAATACACACGAATATACCTCATTCGGCATGGGGAGGTGGTCGGTGCCGGGCCAAAGCGCTACAATGGACAGAGAGATGTAGAGCTAACCCAGACCGGGATCTCTCAGATGGAAGGAATGGCCAATCGGTTAGCATCCTATCCCATTGTGGCCATTTATTGCAGTGACCTGACAAGGGCCCATAAAGGGGCAGAGATCCTGGCCCGGGCAAATAACATCCCGGTGTACCCTCGACGCTCCTTGCGTGAAAAGAATTTTGGGGCCTGGGAGGGGCTGACTTATGAAGAAGTGGCATCCCGTTTTCCTGAAGAATGGAAGGCATGGCTCGACGACCCGGCCGGTTCAAGACCTCCAGGGGGAGAAACTTACCGGGAGGTGGAGGAGAGGGCCCTCCAGGAGTTGTCATTGATTCTAAAGGATCACCGTGGTCAGGAGTTGGTGATCCTTTCACACGGCGGGACCAATCGGATCATCCTCTGCCATGCCCTCCGGCTGGATTTGAAAAATATCTTCCGAATCGAGCAGCAGTATTCCGCCCTGAACATTATAGACTTTTCTGAAAATGGCTTGGCTAGCGTTCATCTAATGAATGGTTAAGTCCTAAAAAGTACAGACCCGGTTTCGGCCGGCATGTTTAGCATCATAGAGGGCCTTATCGGCATTGGCTAAAAGCTCATCAGTATCTTTGTGATCCTCTGCCAATTGAGCCACGCCAATGCTGACCGTCAGGGAAAAGTGATGACCCTGGAAGTTAAACGGATGGTTTTCTATGCTCTTTCGTATCCTCTCAGCCACCGTGCAGGCCTCCTCGATGTTGGTTTGGGGAAGGATCAGGCCGAATTCCTCACCTCCGTAACGTGCAAAGAGATCGGTCCGCCGAAAGGTTCCCTTTAGAATAGAGGCCACTTCATGTAGGGCATAATCCCCGGCAGGGTGTCCCATCTGATCATTGATTCTCTTGAAGAGATCCAGATCCATCATGAGGAGTGTGAGAGGTTCATGAAGATTCCGGCAACGGTGAAATTCACGCTGAAGGCAATCATGAAATACCTTTTTATTAAAAATGCCGGTCAGGCTATCCAGCCTGGCCTGGTCCGACAAGGCATTTAAATAAAGGTGTTCAATACTACCCGGGCCCACGTACTTAAAAATTGTACTTCCGATCCTCAGGAGATCTCCGTCTTTCAGTATGGCCTGAATGGTAGGGCTTTCATTAAGAAAAATGCCGTTGGTACTACCGAGTTCTCGGACCATGAACTGGTCATCCGACTGAGCTATAATCTCGGCGTGTTTTCTTGAGATCATCGGGTCCGCAATAGGGATCTCTACATCAGGTTGCCGACCGATGACCATCCGTCTCTTTACAAGCGAAATTTTTTCCCCGATATGTGTCCCTGCGATGATCACCAGGCAGGCCGAGGATCGATTTGTCCGCTCAAGCCGCTTTTGAAAGACCACTGTGTCATCCATTGTCTCTTCGTCATCCATATCCATGCGTTAACCTCTCTATTTTATGCCCCTATTCCCCAGAAAGTCATATGCAAAGCCGGATACCTGGCCCTACGCAATAAGTTTAAAGCAAGAACGTGAAATGTCAACCCTTCGACTCTCCGGCTTAAAGGCCGGAGCTTGGACTTCGGCTGAGCTCACCGTCGAAGCCTATGTCGAACCATTTCCCCACCCTGAAGGGTGGGGCTTGTCCTTCGGCAAGGTCAGGATGGTGAGCGAAGTCGAACCAGGCGCTGTCGAACGTGTCAAATCAGTCGGATGACCTCAGATGATCAGGCCGGTTCTATTGGCGAGACATCTATTTTTATTGAATAATCCCCTTGGATATATTAGACTGAAAGTGTCTTGAACCGGGCTGA
>DATECO010000138.1:0-6105 GCA_035286865.1 Nitrospiria bacterium
GTTGGCACGTTGCGGTGGCCTATGTAATTGGCTTTTTTGTCATGCTCGCTCTGGCCGGATGGAACCCGAATGGCCTGAATCGCCCCGGTTCTTAATTTCAGGGGAAACGCGCTTACCCCAGGCCATTTCCGCACTTGCCACTCCAGACGACTGGTTGTAAAATTAAAGAACTGGTTGGGAGGCTGAGACCGAAGGATTCCTAGATTGATCTTAAGTGCCTTAAACTAAAAAAGGCCTAATGAAGCTAACATGATTGAGGACAAATATAGCAAGGGGTGCAGACTACCGATTGAACGCGTAGAGGGAGGATTGGATGGTCTATCGTCTAATGATTAGCACACTGAAACAAGCCAAACGCCTGATCGTCATCGTGATCGGGTTCACCGTTTTACTTATCGGCGTGGCCTTAATCGTCTTACCGGGGCCTGCATTTCTGGTGATCCCGCTTGGACTGGCCATCCTGGGCACCGAGTTGTTATGGGCGCGACGGCTCCTCAAACGCATGAAAGAGAAAGCAGCCGAGGTGACCTCGCGGGTGTCCGGAATGATGAGATGAAAGATATGTGTAAAAAACCGGTGGTCTTAGAGACACACCTGGAAACCCTCGGTCCCAAGCGAAAGGGCAAGGTCCGGGATATTTACGACCTGGGAAACTTGCTTCTCTTGGTGGCCACCGACCGGATCTCGGCCTTCGATGTGGTCCTGCCGGAGGGGATACCCGGAAAAGGATATGTATTGACTCAGCTATCGAAGTTCTGGTTTAACTGGCTTCGCCAGATGCCGGACATCGTTCCCCACCACCTGATCAGCACAGACATTGGGGAATTCCCCGAGCCCTGTTACCGTTTTAAAGAGGTTCTTTCGGGGCGCAGCATGCTGGTGAAAAAGACCAAGCCTCTGCCGGTGGAGTGCATCGTTCGTGGTTATCTCTCGGGTTCGGCCTGGAAGGAATACCAGGAGTCTGGGAAGGTATGCGAGCAGACCTTGCCGCGCGGACTGAAGGAATCTGAGCGGCTGCCAGAGCCGATCTTTACCCCTTCCACAAAGGCCAGTGAAGGCCATGATGTGAACATCTCATTTAGGGAAATGGAGAATCTGATCGGAGAAACCGCGGCGAAGGAGGTCAGGGCGGTGAGCTTGAAGATCTACGAACGGGCCTCTGCCTTGGGTGAGGCGCGGGGCATCATCATTGCGGATACCAAATTGGAATTTGGCCTGGATCCAGGAACAAGGCGGCTCATGCTCATTGACGAAATTCTGACCCCGGATTCCTCCAGATTCTGGCCCCGGGATGGGTATGTCCCCGGAAGGCCTCAACCCAGCTTTGACAAACAGTTTGTGAGGGATTATCTTAATTCCACTGGGTGGAATCACCAACCCCCAGCCCCGCATCTGCCAGAGGGGGTAGTCCAGCAGACCAGCCTGAAATATTGGGAGGCCCTGGAGCGTCTGACCCAGATCCGTCCCTCTTCGGGAGGCTGATCTTTATAATTTTGATATAAACGTAATAAATGGCGTGTCATTGCGAGGAGCGGAGCGACGAAGCAATCTCATGATTTCATTAGGGATTGCTTCGCGGAGTTTACCCTGAGCCCGTTTGAGATTGCTTCGTCCGCCTGTGGCGGACTCGCAATGACACAGGGCGAAGGCCTCGCAATGACAACGTAACAGTATTTAATTCGTTTGCTATAGATTACAGTAAACCGGTCAGAGGACATGCAATCCAGAGAGGAAAAAGAAGAAGGCCAAGCCCCCCCTCCACCCGGCGATAGAATGCGCTTGGTGAAGCTGCAGGAGCCCTGTGTCATGGTCATCTTCGGGGCCAACGGGGACTTGACCCGGCGCATGCTCATGCCTGCCCTCTTCTATCTCGAGCAGGAAGGGTGCCTGCCAGATCAATTTGCGATCATTGGCAGCTCACGGACTGTGCTCTCGGACGAAGAGTTTCGGAACCAAATGCAAAAGGCCATACAGGCCGCTGGCCCGTGGGATCAAAGGCAGCAGAAGGTTTGGAAGGGTTTCGCTCATCGCATTTATTACCTCCCGGGCAATGTCTCGGACCCGGAGATATGCCAAAAGTTGACAGAGCTGTTGTGGAAAATGGATGAAAAGCTTGGCACCGGTGGTAACCGCATCTATTATGTTGCGACTGCCCCTAGCTTGTATGTACCCATTATTGAGATGATCGGTTGTACGGGTCCTCTTCAACGGCGAGGCCGGAAAAAGGGCTGGTCCAGGGTGGTGATCGAGAAACCTTTCGGGCGAGACCTTGAATCGGCACGCGAGCTTAATCGGATCTTGTCACGAGTTTTCAATGAGAAGGAGATCTATCGGATCGATCACTATCTTGGAAAACATACAGTGCAGAACATCCTGGTGTTTCGGTTTGCCAATGCCATCTTGGAGCCTATCTGGAATCGTAATTACATTGATCATGTCCAGATTAGTGTGGCCGAGGATCTGGGGGTGGGTAGGCGGGCATCCTATTATGAGGAGGCTGGGGTCATACGGGATATATTTCAGAATCACCTTCTCCAACTCCTTGCCCTCACCTCTATGGAGCCACCCTCTGCCTTCTCGGCCGAGGCAGTCCGAAATGAGAAACTCAAGGTTCTCCAGGCCATCCGCCCAATTCGGGCAGAAGAAGTAGATCACCATGCCGTGCGGGGCCAGTACGGGCGGGGCCAGATCAATAGTGAGGGGGTCAAAGGCTATCGGGAAGAGGAGGGGGTTGCCAAGAACTCCCCTCGAGAAACCTTTGCAGTCGTAAAGCTCCTGGTGGACAACTGGCGCTGGCAGGGGGTCCCCTATTATCTGCGTTCGGGTAAAAGGATGTGCAGAAAGGTGACTGAGATTGCCATCCAGTTCAAAAAGGCGCCGCAACTCCTTTTCAAGGCCGCCGCCTCTCCGAATATGGAGGATGAAATTCGACCGAATATCCTTGTGCTCCGGATTCAGCCAGACGAAGGAATCACTCTTCAGTTCGAGGCAAAACACCCTGGGATGCTGATCCGGACCCGTCCGGTTGAGATGGAGTTTCGTTATGAGACATCTTTTGGGGCCCTGAGGTCTCCTACGGCCTATGAAAATCTGTTGTTGGACTGCCTGTCCGGCGATCAGACCCTCTTTAACCGGGCGGATGAAGTGGAAGCGGCCTGGTCTTTGATGATGCCTTTACTGGAGGCCTGGGAGTCAAAGCGCCCTTTGGACTTTCCTAACTACAAGGCAGGGAGCTGGGGACCGCAAGTGGCCGATGAAATGATCGGTCGGGATGGATTTTCATGGCGCACACCTACCTGAGGCAGGCAGGCCCTGCCAGGGCCTGAGCGGGTCAATGGATTTCAAGGACTCCGGCCCCTCTAATCTTGCCAGCCTTTAGAAGCTTAAGGGCTTGATTGGCCTCCTGGAGAGGGAAGACCTGTACCTCGGTGTGGATGGGGATCTGGGGGGCAAGCCCTAGTAACTCCTCTGCATCCCGCCTGGTGCTTGCCGTAACACTCTTAATCGTTCGTTCTCCGTAGAGATGAGCGGTATAGTCCATCTCGGGAATCTTGTCAAGATAGATGGCAGCGATGGCCAGAGTCCCGCCTTTCCTGAGATTTCGGAGGGCATCCAGGACAAGGCGCCCTGCAGGGGCAAACAGGATAGCTCGGTCAAGGAGCGTGGGCGGATTTTGTTCGGCCGTCCCGGTCCAGGCGGCGCCGAGATGTTGGGCCAGCTCGCGGTGGGCCTCCGACCGGCTAAAGACATACACTTGGCAATCCCAGTATCTGGCAATCTGAATCACGATATGCGCAGAGGCACCAAACCCGAAGATTCCAAGCCTCTCACCCGGTTCCAGCCCGCTGATCCGCATGGCCCGATAGCCGATGATCCCTGCACACAGGAGAGGGGCAGCTTCAAGATCTGTATACGCTTGGGGTATTGTGCAGGCAAATGCCTCGGGCACGACCAGATATTCGGCATAGCCCCCATCCACATGATAGCCCGTGAACCGGGCCTCGCTGCAGAGATTCTCGTTTTCACTCAAACAGGCTTGGCAGTTTCCACAGGTATGGTTTAGCCATGGGACCCCCACACGGTCCCCTCTCTTGAAGCGTCCCGCTCCTGGACCCTGTCCATCCACCAACCCGATCACTTGATGGCCCGGGATGATTGGTGTCTTGACCAATGGTATTTCCCCTTCTACCGTGTGAAGATCAGTATGGCAGACCCCGCAGGCCTGGATCTGCACCAGGATCTCACCGGCCTTGGGCGAGGGAAGGGGAAGGATAGCAGGCTCTAGTGGATTGGCTTCTACGGGTCCGGGTTTTTTAAGAATCATCGCGTTCATGGGACTATGCGAAAAAGACTATGATCTATAAATTGATTCATCGATCAGAGTAAAGACGATTCAAAATCTATCACATCCTACCCTTACGTTCAATAGTGGGTATACATTGTCAGCTTAATTGACTTTCAGGGGAATTTTTGCCTATACTGAACAGTAAATGGGAGCCATAAACATGGCCTTTGTACAGGAGAGTGTCTGTAAAGTCTGTCCCTACCGAAAGGAGAGCGTTTTTTCGGATCTCACCGAGGCCCGACTGGATCAATTCTGCGATCTTAAGGTCGTGAGTCATTATAAGAAAGATCGCCGGATCTTCTATGAGGGGGAGCCCAATCTGGGACTCTTTATTCTGTGCTCTGGCAAGGTCAAGTTGAGCCGATCCTCCAAGTTGGGCCGAAGCCAGATCATGAGCATTACAGGGCCTTGTGGACTTCTGGAAGAAAAAGATCTCTTTGTAAAGGATCGTCATACGGTCACGGCCGAGGCGATGGAGGACTGTGTTGTTTGTTTTGTAAAGAAGGAGGGATTTCTTGACTTTTTGAAGTTCAACCCTCAGGTCGCAGTGAAGATGATTGAGCAACTCTCCAGGGAACTAGAGCAGGCGGAGGAGAGGATAGAAGCCCTGGCAGTGATGGATGTGAAAGGACGGCTTGCAGATCTCTTATTGAGGCTATCAAAGCAGTATGGAAAGGCGATACCCGGCGGCAGGCTCATCGAAATCGCTCTGACACGGGAAGAGATGGCGGAGATGGTGGGTACCACACAAGAGACGGTTATTCGGGTATTGAGCGGCTTTAGGAAGGAGAGACTGATCAAGGATATTGAAAAGCAGATCCTTTTAATTAATGAGGAACGATTGAACAGAATAGCCGGGTAACGCCACTCCCCCACTAAAATGCCCTCTTTTGGAATTCCCCCCTGAATTCGAGATAAGATCAAGGCAGATCATATGACGTAAATCATGGCTATCCAGTGATCCTGATCATAGATTTTTCGGCCTGGGGTCTCTATATTTATAAACGAGGCCCAATGGACACTATATCTATCCCCCACATTATCTCGGTTTTGCCCTTACCTCATCTCGTTTTCTTCCCTCATACCCATTTATCCCTTCATATCCCGCGATCCTTCTATGACCGCATGAAGGAGGGCTCCCAGCCGTATCCGCCTCAGGCGGATGCTTTTCTGGGAATAGTCCTCAGGAAGGCACAGCCGTTAGATGAGGCGGCTGTCCTGCCCATCGGCTGTGTGGGGAAGGTGATTCGTTTCCACTATCTTCCCTGCGGAGAGGCAGTGCATCTGGATCTCCACGGACTCAAGAGGTTTCGGATGAAAGAGGGATGGTTTGAGGAAGGCTACGGTCAGGCCTGGATAGAGGCGATCGAAGATCAGCCTGGGAGTTTGTGTCCAGGGAGAAAGAGAGATCTTCTCGAGGTATTAGAGCATCTAGGTCATATGAAAGAATGGGCACCGGAGCTGCAGGCACATATCAAGTCAGGGCTGGATGATGAGGTCTTCCTCAACATGCTTTGCCTGGAGTCAGGACTTTCTCCCATGGGAAAGTACTTTCTGCTTGAGGCAGATGATCTCAACCAGCGGTCTGGCCGTTTAATTGATCTCCTCCGATTTAAGCTGGCGGATATCCGGTCAAATGGAGGTGCCTGTCAAAAGGATCATTAGATCAGGTTTATGTATGTTTAAACGGTCAGGTGCCCACTACTAAAGAATGCAGGAGAGCAATATTGGACTTCTAGAGTGCATGACCCCGGAAAAGC
>DATECO010000139.1:0-3946 GCA_035286865.1 Nitrospiria bacterium
TCCCTTGTCAATGACACGTTGGCTACCCATGTGGTCAGGCCGTCAGGAGGAACAACTTCAGCACCGAGGGCCTCCGCATGATTCACATTGATTACGACATTTGTATTGGGGGATTTTGTCCCAAACAGAGTAACCGTGGTCTTATTCGTCAGAGCCGGGAACCCACCCAAGAGTGGAGTGCAAGGAATGCTCGCGGGGGTCGAGGCATCCCCGCAATCAGTACGTTCATTTTCTCCACAGCCCAATGGGAGAAGCGTAAAAAGAATTGCACAATATAGAGTGAAGATTGTATGATTTCTGATCAATTGATTCAAGCTCTCTTTTAAGTTTGACTTCATATATCTGCATTGTCAAGGGCAACCGAAATGTGGAGCATACAAGCATGGTATAAACTATGTCACTAACATTCTTTAAAGAATGCTATAACTTTTTGCTTGACATCGTTTTATTATAGTGCTATCTTATAAATTACGATATGGAAAGGGTTCGAAAATGGAAGAACTTAAGGATATTATTGGAGGATTGGAGCAGCGGATCCACTTCTACAAGAATCGCCTCCAAGAGCTCCAAAAGAAACGCGACAGACTGGATGAGGAGATTAGGACAATAAAAAAATATTTGGAGCTTGCCGAGACCCTCTACCGTGTGGAATTAGACAAGACCAAGCTGGCCAACCTCTCCACCCAGATCATCGGCGATGCCGAAAAAGATAAAAATATCAAGACCTCAACCCCTATCCTCGTGGACGTGACAGATCAATCCATGGAGTTGCTCCTGGGCAAATCTAAGTATGTCGGGATGAGCGTGCCCCAAGCGGCCATTACCCTCCTAAAGGAGGCAGGCCGACCCATGCATGCCAAAGACATCTACCTGAAGCTGGTGGAGGGAGGGGTGCGGATACGGGGCAAGACTCCCGTAACTTCTGTAGCTATTTCTCTAAAGCGTGACAAAAGATTCAGAAAGGTTGCGCCAAACACCTTTGAGCTTGTGGAGGAAAGGGTACTGCAGTCAGCGTGACTTTAAAAGAATAGCTTCGTCCGCCTATCCTCCGGTCGAGGAATTTCAGTAGGGGCGGATGCCATGCCGGCAAGGCTGAAAGGAGGTGAGGGTCGATACCATGAAAAAAACACCCGCAAAGAAAAAGTCCTCAAAAAAGAGGTAATCTTTGGAGAGGCGAGAGGGGTCCACAATGGGTGTAGGCCAGAGTGGACCCCTTCTTTTTTATACGATCTCAAGAATTCCCGGGTGCGACTGCCCAGCGGGTAGGCATAAGGGAGGGAAAGGATTCCTCTGTATCCTCGATCAAGACCCACGCATCTTTGTTTTTGAGTATTGCGGATACCAGCCCGGTATGGAGACTATGCCCTGCCTGGTGGACAGTCAGCTCTCCCATCAAGGGTTTTCCTAAGAGGGCAAGATCTCCCATGAGATCCAGGATCTTGTGGCGAACCAGCTCGTCCGGGTATCGAAGCCCTTCCTCGTTCATGACCCCGTGCTCGCCGATAACTACCGCATTTTCAAGGGACCCCCCTCTGATCAGGCCTTTGGACCTAAGCCCCTCCACATCCTTTAGGAAGCCGAAGGTGCGGGCCTTGGAGATCTTCTGGATGAATCCCCCCTCATCATCACGATAACAATAGCCCTGCCCTCGAAAGAGGGCATGATTAAAATTCATGGTATAAGTGATTGCAAAGTGGTTCGAGGGGCTGACCTGAATCGAGCGATCCCCCTCTGAAACCACAATCGTTTTCTCAATCTTGAGATGGGGCTGAAGCTTTCCCTGCCTGACGATCCTCGCCTCTTGGAGAAGTTTGACAAATGGCCATGCACTCCCATCCATGATGGGAATCTCCTCGCCTTCCACCTCAATGTAGAGATTGTCGATCCTGAGGCCGGCAAGGGCTGCCAGCAGATGCTCTACCGTCTTTACACTCATCCCCTCATTGCCCAAAGTGGTGGAAAAATCTGTGGAGATCACCCGCGCAGCCTCTGCACGAATGTATCTTTTGTGGCCATCCTTTTTACGGATAAAAACAATTCCCGTATCGACCGGGGCCGGGATGAAGCGCAAGGTGCTGGGTTCACCTGTATGAAGGCCAACCCCACCACAACTTGCAACACGCCCTATCGTTCTCTGATAACGCATCTTCCTCCTATTGGAAGTGACCCCAGGTATTCGTTCCGAGTGCATTATACTAGCAAATAGAATGCCATCCTGTACAGGGTTAAAGGCTTTTTCTAACTTCATGTTTTATAATGGTTTTATTTTTCGCTAGCGTCATATTCTCCTCAAATGGAGCCTTCTAGTACCTCTTCACTGTTGTAGAAAACAAACAGTCCGCAGAAATCTGTGGCTTTTTTGCAATGATTGATGGGCATCTTGCTCAGCCATTGATTTCGCGTATTATCGGGCCATCGATTAGGACATGGTGCATGCCCACCTACAATCTAATACAAGCGAATTTAGTATCGTTATATCTGGGCTGCAGGCCGGGGGCGGTGAGCCGGCCGTCTCGGAGGCCGCCGCTTCGATGGCTCTGATGCTGCGGTGGCCGAGAGCCGAGGGCCGGCGAGGACCATAACCGCAGCCGAGCCCGTGCCGGCGAATCGTCTCCGGGCTGTGGACCAGAGATCCAGTGTAACAGAAGTTATTTCGTTTGTATTAGTCTTATTGATCGATAAGGTCTTTTCGTGTACTCTAAAAACGATAGCTTGGTCAGAACCCGTGGTGAGACGTCAGATACGTCGGCAAATCCTTGCACTGGCCCTGCCCATCGCGATCAGCAACCTCCTGGAGCGGGCTGTCAATATCATTGACATCTTTCTAGTCGGTGGACTGGGTGCACCCTCTATTGCAGCAGTGGGGCTGGCCCAGCTCATGGTCTTTTTTGTGATGAGCCTGATCCAGGGAGTCACCCTGGGGACCCTCGTGGTGGTGGCCCAACTCTGGGGGGCCAAAAAGCGAGAGGAGGCGGCCCAGACAGCTTACCAGTCTGTGATCCTCGGACTCACACTCGCGGCGGTGTTCAGCCTGATGGGAATAGCCCTGGGAAGACAGGGCTCGCTCCTTCTCGGGGCCGAGGGTGAGGTGGTATCTATCGCAGATGGTTACCTACTACTGATTTTCAGCTTTTTTGTTTTCGCGGTGCTGGTGAGTATTCTTTCTGCAATCCTCCAGGGCACTGGGGACACACGGACCCCCATGCTGGCAATCCTGATGATCAATGTCCTACATGTGGTGATTGCCTATCCCCTGATCTACGGCAGGCTGGGTTTCCCTCAGATCGGTGTAAAAGGAGCGGCCCTGGCAATCGGGCTCTCCGAACTGGCCGGGGCCATCTTTCTCCTAGTGAAGGCCATCCAGAAGGGTTTGATCGCCCCTTCGTTCAAACCGGAGTTGACTCGCAGCGTCCTGTGGGTGGGTTTCCCTATCTCACTGGACCGGATTCTCCAGAACATGGGTCAAATCCTGTATGCCAAGGCGGTACTCCTTTATGGGACCATTACCTATGCCGCCCACCAAGTGGGTCTGGCCATCGAGGCCCTCTCCTTCATGCCCGGTGCGGGTTTTGCCATTGCCGCGGCCACGGCAGTGGGGCAAAGCCTGGGGGCCAAGAACCTCGCCCGGGCCAAGATCGAGAATTATGAGGCCAACCGGCTGGCCGTGATCGTGATGACCGGGATGGGACTGATCTTCTTTTTCTTTCCGTATCTCTTGCTCCGGGCATTCACCAGTGATCCAGAGGTGATTCGTTTAGGCTCCCTTTTTTTGAAGATCGTGGCGGTGATGCAGATCCCCCTGGCCATCACGATGGTGCTTTCCGGTTCTTTGAAGGGGGCCGGAGATACCCGGTATCTCGTTCTAGTTACACTCGCCGGGATGTGGGTGGTGAGGCTTCCCATTGCCTTCATTCTGGCCATGGTCCTGCACATGGGCATTGCCTTT
>DATECO010000140.1:0-15137 GCA_035286865.1 Nitrospiria bacterium
ATGAACATCATCATTGTCGGCTTGAATCATAAAACGGCCCCGGTGGAGATCAGGGAAAAGCTTGCCTTTTCAGAGGAGCACTTAGGCAACGCCCTTTATCAGATGAAATCCTGTCAAGGAATTGACGAGGGATTGATCCTATCCACTTGCAACCGCGTGGAGGTCTGTGCGGTCGTAAGAGATACTCAAGTAGGTTATAAGTCCCTCCAACAATTCTTGGAGCGCACTCATCGTGAGGGCTACCAGGGTTCGCTGGCACCCTATTTTTATTTTTATGAGACTCAAGAAGCCATCCGTCATGTCTTCCGTGTGGCCTCCAGCCTGGACTCGATGGTGGTTGGTGAGCCCCAGATTCTCGGCCAGATCAAGGAGGCTTTTGAGGTTGCCCTGGTCCATAAGACCACAGGGGTCATCCTCAATAAACTATTCAATAAGGCGATCTTTGTGGCAAAACGGGTGAGGACCGAGACGCGGATCGCCGAGAGTCCGGTCTCAGTGAGCGCTATGGCGGTTGAGCTGGCGAGCAGGATCTTTGGGCAGCTTGAACAGACCGCTGTGCTACTGATCGGCTCAGGGGAAATGGCGGAATCAGCTGCCCGTCATCTAAATTGTCGTGGAGTGAAAAGGATCAGGATTACCGGTAGGAATTATGAGCGTGCCTGTGAGCTGGCCGATACCTTTCAGAGTAAAGCGGTCCCCTTCGACCGGCTTCCCCATGAACTGGTGGAGGCTGATATCGTGATCTCGTCCACGGGCGCAACCCAGCACCTGATCACAACGGACCGGATGCGCGAAATTATCCAGGCCAGGAAGAATCGGCCTATTTTTCTCATCGATCTCTCGGTTCCCAGGAATATCGAGCCTGGGGTGAATGAAATCGATAATGTTTACCTCTATAACATTGATGACCTCCAGTTGGTGGTTGAGGCCAACAAGAAACAGCGCCAGAAGGAGGCGGATAAGGCTGAGGCCATCATTGCAGAAGAGGTCCAGACACTCTTCAAGTGGATCAAGTCTCTGGATGTAGTTCCCACGATTGTGGCCATCCGTGAAATGGCGGAGGAAATCAGGCAGGTGGAGATGCAAAGAATGCTGAACAGGATGGGCGAGGCGCCTGCCGGGACCCGCGAGACCCTTGAAGGCCTGACCCAGGCGATTGTCAACAAGCTCCTGCATGTTCCACTGATGGTTTTAAAGCATGAGGCCAACGCTTCCAATGGCAGCCTTTACTTAGAGACGATCAGAAGATTATTTAATCTGGACCGGGAACTCCCCACGCGTTATCGCCCCAAGGATCGGTCGACTGAAAAACCCATGACATATCCCAAAGACCCGGAAGGGGAGCCGGGAACGGATCCCGATCATTGAGCCACGGAGTGTACACTGATGTTGCGTATCGGTACCCGGGGCAGCAAGCTTGCCCTTGAGCAGGCAGAGTGGGTCAAGGCTAGGCTGGAATCGCGGTACTCTGATCTGGAGGTCACCCTAAAAAAAATCAAAACTACGGGGGATATGATCCTGGATGTCCCGCTGGCTCAGGTCGGAGGGAAAGGGCTTTTTGTCAAGGAGATCGAGGAGGCCCTCCTGCGACAAGAAATCGATCTGGCCGTGCATAGCATGAAGGATGTCCCCACCTTTCTTCCGTCAGACCTACATCTGGGGGCAGTGACGGAACGGGAGGACCCGAAGGATGTACTGATCAGTAGGGGAGGTCAGTCGTTAATGGAATTGCGGAAGGGGGCCAGGATCGGCACCAGCAGTCTCCGCCGCCAGGCACAGCTCCTCCATTTTCGGCAGGATTTTGAGATGGTCCAGCTGCGGGGGAATCTCGACACCCGGATTCGAAAACTTGCCCAAGAAGGCCTGGACGGCATCATTCTGGCAGCAGCAGGCCTCAAGCGGATGGGATGGCTGGACCGGATCACAGAATATATCCCCTTTGAGATCAGTCTTCCTGCAGTCGGGCAAGGAGCCCTGGGCATCGAATGCAGAGCGGCCGATGAAGCCACAAATCGGAGCGTGGACTTTCTAAAGCACGAGGTGACACGGCAATGTGTCTATGCCGAACGCGCCTTCTTAAGGCGGCTGGAAGGGGGGTGCCAGGTCCCGATTGCAGCGCTTGGCCAGATTGAGAACAATAGGCTCAGGTTGGAAGGGCTGGTGTCCAGCGTGGATGGCAGACGGCTGATTAGGGACTCTTTAGGAGGACCTGTCGGAGAGGTAGAGCAGATCGGCGTGCAGCTGGCTGAACTCCTTCTTTCAAAAGGGGCGGAAGCCATCCTCAAGGAGATCTATTCGAAGGCCCGATAACAGGAGACAGGGAACAGGAGACAGGAAAAGGGTCTCATTGGTTGGTCATGAAGAAACGAATCAAAGGAAGTAGCGAAAAAGAGGGAAAGGTTTATCTCATCGGCGCCGGCCCGGGAGATCCGAAGCTGCTCACCCTTCGAGGTCAGGAATGCATTCATGAAGCCGATGTCGTCATATATGACTACCTGGCGAATGACCAGCTCTTAATTCACGCCAGGAGTGATGCTGAGATCATTTATGCCGGAAAGCGGAGAGGCGACCAAGCGATCTCTCAGCAGAAGATTAATGACCTGATGGTCGATCGGGCCCGCAGGGGACTCGTCGTGGCACGCCTCAAGGGGGGGGATCCGTTTATCTTTGGCAGGGGCGGGGAGGAGGCCTTGGACCTAGCCGAAGCTGGGGTGCCTTTTGAGGTGGTTCCGGGGGTAACCTCGGCCTCGGGTGTGCCGGCCTATGCAGGGATTCCCCTGACCCACCGGGACTACAGTGCCATGGTCACCCTGACCACGGGTCATGAGGATCCTTCCAAACCTCATTCAGATATCCCGTGGGAGCATGTCTCCCCGGGTCGCGGGACCCTGGTCTTTTTCATGGGTGTCACGAATCTTAAGGGCGTGGTCGCCAACCTGATCAAGCACGGACGTGATCCCAAAACCCCGGTGGCGATCATCTGCTGGGGAACCTGCCCCGAACAGGAGACGGTGGTGGGGGTTTTAGAGGATATCGTGGGTAGAATCCATGAGCGGCATTTGGCTCTGCCTGGCATGATTGTGGTTGGAGAGGTGGTGCGGCTCCGGCAGAAGCTCAACTGGTTTGAAACCCGGCCGCTCTTTGGGAGGCGTATCCTGATCACCCGTCCTGAGGAGCAGGCCTCGGATTTTTCAGATGAACTTCGCCGCTACGGGGCGGAGCCGGTGGAGTTTCCCTCAATCCAGGTGGTTCCGCCGGAGGACTGGGGAGATCTCGATAGAGCCATATCGAACATCGGATCCTATGACTGGATTATTTTTACGAGCGTCAATGGGGTAAGATTCTTTAAGGAGCGCCTGTGGGCAGGGTCGAAGGACGTGCGAGCTTTGAACGGGGCTAAGGTGTGTGCGATCGGACCAAGAACAGCCGAGGCGGTGCGCCAACTGGGGATCGTGCCGGACTTGATTCCTAAGATTTACCAGGCGGAAGGTATTATAGAGGAGATGGAAAAACTGGGGATGCGGGACAAGCGGGTCCTGCTGCCTAGGGCCGAACAGGCCCGAGAGGTCCTGCCTGAGGCGCTCCGTGGCATGGGGGCACGGGTAGAGGTGGTGATGGCCTACAAGAGCGTCAAACCGGCTCAAGATCTTGGGCGCATTTATTCGTATTTAAAGAATAGGAAGATCTCAGTGGTGACCTTCACCAGCTCTTCCACGGTGCACAATTTTGTGGAGATGTTTGACCCAAAAGAACTAGCCTCTCTGATGGAGGGTGTGGTGGTGGCCAGCATTGGCCCCATAACGGCGAATGCCGTTCGAGAGGCTGGAATGATGAACCATATTATGCCAGAGAAATATACGATTAAGGCTCTGGCCAAAGAGATTGTGGATTATTTTACAAGACCATCCTAACTGAGGGGGTTGGAAGGATGTACTTTCCCGTGTTTCGTCCGAGGCGATTGCGGACCACCGAGCAGCACCGGCGAATGGTGCGCGAAACGCATCTCTTGGTGGATGACCTAATCTACCCGCTATTTGTTCTCCATGGGAAGGCCATCCGAAACGAGATCGTCAGCATGCCGGGTGTGGCCCAGCTCTCAGTTGATCTGCTGGTCAAGGAGGCCCAAGAAGTCTATAACCTGGGGATCCCGGCCGTCATCCTTTTCGGGATTCCGAGGCGTAAGGACTCAAGAGGTTCAGAGGCCTACGCAAAAGACGGGATTATTCAGCAGGCTGTGCGGGCCGTTAAGGACAAGGTGCCGGACCTGCTGGTCATCACGGATGTCTGTCTGTGTGAGTATACGGATCATGGACATTGCGGTGTGGTCAAAGGGAACAAGGTCCTTAATGATCCGAGCCTTGAGCTCCTGACGAAGGCGGCGATCTCACATGCCCAGGCTGGGGCCGATATCGTGGCCCCTTCGGACATGATGGATGGCCGTGTGAGGGCCATTCGCAAGGCCCTGGATGAGACGGGGTTTGACCAAATTCCTATTCTATCGTATGCGGCAAAATTCGCCTCGGCATTTTATAGCCCTTTTCGGGAAGCAGCCGGGTCTGCCCCGCGGTTTGGGGACCGCAAATCTTATCAGATGGATCCGCCCAATGTCCGTGAGGCCCTGCGGGAGATCGAGATGGATATCCAGGAGGGGGCCGATATCGTAATGATTAAGCCGGCCCTGGCCTACCTGGACATCATTCACCAGGCCAGGAATAGGTTTAACCGTCCAATCGCCGCCTACAATGTGAGTGGGGAGTATGCCATGGTGAAGGCAGCGGCACAGATGCACTGGATAGATGAAGGCCAGGTGGTCCAAGAGATTCTCACCTGTATAAAGAGGGCAGGGGCTGACCTGATTCTTACCTATTTTGCAAAGGATGTGGCGAGGCGCCTCACCTCACCCACCCGCTGATGCATCGAAATAACCAGCATTTTAACGATAGTTCATCAGAAAGAAAGGGTATTGAGAGGTCGATGGAGATCATTCGGGGGATACCCAGTGGAGAGATGCAGTTGGCATATCCCATCCTGGCCGTGGGGAACTTCGACGGGGTTCATCTGGGCCATCAAGCCATCCTGAGGCAAGTCGTGCAGCGTGCAAGGGAGGTCAGAGGCACGGCCTTGGCCTTGACCTTTGATCCTCACCCGGTGAAGGTGCTTGCCCCGGATCGACCGATGGTTCTGCTGACCTCGCTACCGCAAAAGGTCCGGCTCATAGAGGCCTTGGGACTAGGCCGGCTGATATGCCTCCCCTTTACCTTGAACTTTTCGGAGCAGAAGCCTGCAGAATTTATTGAGAATGTTCTGCACCTGGGGATCAGGGCACGAGAGGTCTATGTGGGAAGAAATTTCGCTTTTGGTCATGGGCGCGAGGGGACCGCGGAGGACTTGCAACGGATTGGGCGGTCGCTGGGCATGGAGGTATCGATCATCGAACCGGTCTTGGTCGGTGGGACCGTGGTGAGCTCATCGCGCATCAGAAAACTTCTTCTGGAGGGACAGGTGGCTGCGGCGGCGGGTCTTCTGGGCAGGGCCTATGAGATTGAGGGAATTGTGGTTGGAGGGGACCGTCGGGGACGCCTGCTGGGCTTTCCCACGGCCAATCTGCAACCTCCAGAGGAGCTGGTCCCCAAGGCGGGCGTGTATGCTGTGAAGGTGATCAAGGGAAGCGGTCAGGATCAGCCAGGACCCCTATCCGCCATCGCCTATATTGGTACCCGGCCGACCTTTACTTCGAATCGACAGGGAAAAGCACCTTCGATTCTCAGCACAAGTACTTCGAACCGAAGGGAAGAAGGACCTTCGATTATAAATACAAGCAGGCAGAATAATCAGACCATCGAGGTGCATCTTTTTAAATACGAGGGAGATTTGTATCAGGAGCGGCTCTGTGTATCCTTTCTTGAACGTGTCCGTGATGAGATGGTCTTTTCGGGCCCAGAGGAGTTGGCTCTGCAGATCAAAAAAGATGTGGACAAGGCACATGCGATCCATGAAAAGATTGCAAGAACAGGAAAATCTGGAACTCGTCCGCCGGATTGAACAGATCCTCAAGGGGTTCGGCGTCTCCAAAGGGGATCAGATCGTGGTGGGGGTATCCGGCGGTCCGGATTCAGTCTGCCTGTTGCATCTCCTAAAAACTATTTCGGAACACTTCACGATCAGATTCCACATTGCCCACCTGAACCATCAACTTCGGGGTCAGGAGTCTACTGCTGATGCCCGGTTCGTGGAGGATCTGGGCACCGAATGGCGGATTCCAGTAAGTGTTGAATCAGTTTCGGTCTTAGACCTGGCCAAACAGAAAAAGATTTCGGTTCAGGTGGCGGCCCGGGAGGCACGTTACCTCTTCTTTGAACGGGTTGCCGAGAAGACTCAGAGCCGCTGGGTCGCCTTGGGTCACACGGCAGACGATCAGGCCGAGACCTTTTTGTTAAGGCTCCTCCGGGGTGCAGGTGGACTTGGGCTCTCGTCCATTCCTCCTTTGCGTAAGATCACAGGAATTGGCGGACCAGGGTCTCACATTATTCGGCCCCTGCTGAGCGTGCGCCGAGATGAAGTCCTGGATTATCTCAGGACAAGATTCATCCCTTATCGACAAGACCCCTCAAACCGTAAACCCCTCTACCGACGTAATCGACTCAGGCAGGAGGTGGTCCCACTACTGACTTCCCATTATAACCCGAGGCTTGTTGAGACCCTCTGTCGAAGCGCAGAATTGTTGAGGGAGGAACAGGAATTTTTGATTGCCCAATCCACTGAGGTCCTATCCAAGCTCCAGATGGATAGCCCACCCTCTGGAATCGCATTGAACCTTCCAGGATATCTGAGCCTGCACCGGGCCCTGCAGCGTGTGGTCCTCCGAGAAGCTATTTTACGGGTCAGGGGCGACCTAGTGGGAATTACCTATCGCCATCTGGAGGATGCCCTTGAGCTCATCACCCGTCGCCGGACCGGAAAGTGCTTAAATATGCCCCGGCAGACCTGTCTCAGGCTGCTGTATGATAGATTCTGGATCTATCTGGATCAGGTCGCCTCTGAGCGGCTGGAAGATCTCACCCTTTCTATCCCAGGGGAAATAGATGTTCCACCTCTGGGCTTTTTAGTAAGAGTCTCACTGCAGGAGGGTTATTCCTCGAGTGATCCCAGGCACTGTGCAGCCTTTGATTATGCGAAGATTCATCCCCCCTTTAGCATCAGGGCTCGCAGGGAGGGAGATTATTTTTTCCCAAGCGGGAGGGCGGGGAAAAAAAAGCTCCAGGACTTTTTTGTGGATCAGAAGATTCCCCGGCACGAACGTGACCGCATCCCCCTATTGACCGCATCGGAGGGTATTCTCTGGGTGATGGGATGGCGGCTTGACGGGAGATTTATCGCTAGCCCCAATAGCCAGAAGGTGATGGTTGTGGAGTTAAAACAGAGAGGTAATTCTTAAACAAAACAAGCAGTGTACCGGATTAAACACCCGAACGTTGAGAAGGGGTCAGATGCAAGGCCGCAGGGAGCGAGGCAACCGCAATGTACAGAGAAGTACATGAGGATTGCAGAGCGACCGAGAACGCAGTAGATGACCCCTTCTCAACGGATCAGGGGAGAGGAGACTGGCGCATGGAACTAATTTATGGAAAGCCGATCATTACTCAGGCCGATATGCACAGGCGGATCCGGGAGCTCGGCAATCGGATTTCTGAAGATTATGAGGGCAAGGACCTCATTCTGGTGGGGGTGCTTAAAGGGGCCTTTGCATTTTATGCCGACCTTGTCCGCGCCATCCAGCTTCCCCTTATGGTGGATTTCCTGGTGGTCTCAAGTTATGGTTCCAAGGCCAAGACTTCAGGACGGGTAAAAATCATTTCGGATCTGACGACAGATATCAAAGGGCATGACGTTCTTTTGGTGGAGGATATCGTGGATTCTGGCATGACGTTAGGCTTCCTCAGAAAAAAACTGATGGCCCGACATCCTCAATCTTTAAGGGTCTGCACTCTTCTTGAAAAACCAGAGCGCCGCAAGGCGGATGTGGTGTTGGATTATGTGGGATTTAGCATCCCTAATAAATATGTGGTCGGCTACGGGTTGGACTATCAAGGTAAATATCGCAATCTGCCCTACATTGCGGTGCTGGACAAGGTGGGGGATTAAGCGAGCGGCAGGCTCCGCCTGCGCGAGTGCGGGGCGTGGGGGCATGGTTCGACATGGGCTTCGACGGTGAGCTCAGCCGAACCGCTCACCATGACCGGTCAACCTGAGCCCTTCGACTTGGCTCAGGACAGGCCTGTCGAAGGGGGGACGGGCCCCCACATAGGAATTAACCAATAATGATTGTCAGAAACATCATCGGTATGATAAAATATTTTTATAAAGATGGAGGCTTGCTTTAAATGAATGCCCGTATGAGAAATCTAGCCCTGTGGATTGTGATCGGCCTCTTCATGATTCTCCTCTTCAACCTGTTCAATGTCTCCAGTAGGGCCCCCGAAACGGAGATGATCTTCAGTGACTTTATGGCCAAGCTGGACAAGGGAGAAGTCAACGAGGTCACGATTAAGGAGAACGATATCCGTGGGGTCCTGAAAGATGGCTCTAAATTCAGGACTTACACCGTGAACTATCCGGACCTAGTGCAGATCCTGCGGGACAAGAATGTGCGGATCACGGCCAGGCCCTCAGAGGTCTCCCCGTGGTATGCCTTCCTGGTGAGCTGGGCGCCCATCATCTTGTTTGTGGCCCTATGGATCTTCTTTATGCGTCAGATGCAGATGGGTGGTAACAAGGCCCTTTCCTTCGGCAAGAGCCGGGCAAGGTTGATTTCGGAAGAACGGAAAAAAGTGACCTTTTCCGATGTAGCTGGAATCGATGAGGCCAAGGATGAGGTGGTGGAGATCATTGAATTCTTGAAGGACCCACCAAAATTTCAGAAACTCGGTGGGAGGATCCCCAAGGGTGTTCTGATCGTGGGACCGCCTGGCACGGGAAAGACCCTCCTGGCCAAGGCGATCGCAGGGGAGGCAGGGGTTCCCTTTTTTAGCATTAGCGGCTCGGACTTTGTGGAGATGTTTGTGGGGGTGGGGGCCTCCCGGGTGCGCGACCTCTTTGAGCAGGGCAAAAAACATGCCCCCTGTATTATCTTTATTGATGAGATCGATGCCGTGGGGAGGCTCCGGGGAGCAGGCCTTGGCGGCGGTCATGACGAGCGGGAGCAGACCCTTAACCAGCTCCTGGTCGAGATGGATGGGTTTGATACGAACGAGGGGGTGATCCTGGTTGCCGCGACCAATCGCCCGGATGTGCTCGATCCCGCGTTGCTCCGTCCCGGCCGATTCGACCGTCAGATTGTGGTTTCCAGGCCGGACCTCAAGGGAAGGATTGAAATCCTCAATGTCCATATTAAAAAAATTCCCCTGGACAAGGACGTGAGTCTAGAGACCATTGGCCGCGGCTCACCGGGCTTCTCGGGCGCCGATCTTGAGAATCTGGTGAATGAAGCGGCCCTTCTGGCGGCCAGGAAGAACAAGAAAAGTGTGGGGATGGATGATTTTGAGACGGCCAAGGACAAGGTCCTGATGGGGGTAGAGCGAAAGAGCCTCATCCTGAGCGAAGAAGAAAAGCGGACGACCGCCTATCATGAAGCGGGGCATGCCTTGGTGGCCAAAATCCTCCCTGGCACCGATCCGGTTCACAAGGTGACGATCATTCCGCGGGGCAGAGCGCTAGGCCTGACGATGCAGCTGCCCATGGATGATCGTTACACCTTTCCCAGGGAATACCTTTACAATAATATCGCTATCCTGATGGGTGGAAGGGTCGCAGAGGAGATGGTGCTCAAATCCATAACGACAGGTGCGGGTAACGATATTGAGCGGGCGACCGATCTGGCCCGGCGGATGGTCTGCGAATGGGGGATGAGCGAGAAGCTGGGCCCCCTCACCTTTGGAAAGAAAGAACAAGAGATCTTTCTGGGCCGAGAGATTTCCCAGCACCGTGACTACAGCGAACACACGGCGATCGAAATAGACAATGAGGTCAAGCGCCTGGTCATGGAGAATTATGAGCGAGCCAGGACGATCATCCGAACCCATATGAAGGCCTTAAGAGCTCTGGCCGAGGCATTACTGGAAAAGGAAGTCTTGGATGCCCCGGAGATCGAGAAGATTATTCAGCAGACCGTATCCGCATAGCGCCCCTGATCCATTGATAAGGGGCCATCTGCTGCGTTCTCGGTCGCTCGGCAATCCTCACATACTTCGAGCGAGCATCCGGCTTTGCCGGTGCGAGTGTGGGGGTACGGGGGGCATGTGAGGACCTAGGTATTTGTTATCCGGAGCGGTCCCCCGATATAATTGACACGCTCCGGTTGCCTTGCTCCTTGCGGCCTTGCATCTGGCCCCTTCTCAACGTCCAGGGGTTTCAATCTCCATTGGATATCGAGATCCAGTCATAGAACTCATCACTTGTTGGGGTATTATTATGCCTGAAGTATTACAGTCCATCCGCTGGCAGGACCTGCTGGATGTTCTCGTGGTGGCCATTATCCTGTACTGGCTCTTTCTCACGCTCAAGGGTACCCTGGCGCTGAAGATGTTGATGGGTCTGGCCATGATTCTGGTGGCCCTGCTGCTGGCCAAATGGCTCGGACTGTATACCTTGGACTGGCTGGCGACTGGCTTCTGGTCGCAGATTGTGCTGGCCCTGGTGATCCTGTTTCATCCCGAAATACGCCGTGCCCTGGCACGAATCGGTCAATCCCCGTTTAACCGTTCGATGACCGAGGTTGAGGAGACTCGGACAATCGATGAGATTGTCAAGGCCTCGGTGGCAATGGCCAACAAGCGTATTGGGGCGATATTGGTTCTTGAGAGAGACATTGATCTTAGAGATGTTGTAGAAATGGGGATCCCGATGGATGCGGTCGTCTCAAAAGAACTGCTGACCAGCATCTTTCTTCCGACTTCCCCCCTCCATGATGGTGCAGTGATTATTAGAAATGGTCGGATCGTGGCGGCGGGCTGTTTTCTCCCGTTGACCTTGAGGGCCGACCCCGGCCCCCTTCTGGGGACCCGTCACCGGGCGGCCCTGGGGGTGACGGAGGAGACAGACGCCCTGGTGATCGTCGTATCCGAGGAGGCAGGTACCCTCTCAATCATTATGGGGGGGAAGATGACGAGGGAAGTGGACGCGGCAGGGCTGCGTCGCGTACTCACCAGGGTATTCTTGAAGGGTGAAAGGAGGGAGGAGAGAAGACCTCACCAGTGGTTCAGGGCACTCCTCCCCGAACGATTTAAGGCCCACCCCGGCCGATCAGGGGTGGAACGGGGGAATCAAAGTCATTGAAGAAGCTTGCCCACCCCCAGTTTTTAGTGTTGCCTAAATGCTGGAGGCTCGGGCCAGGGCCGGTTCCTCGGCACGGGCTCGGCTGTGCTTATGGTGCTCGGCGGCCCTCGAGTCTCGGTGGCCCCAGTATCGGACGCCATCGATGGTGCGGCCTCCGACACGGCCTCCGCCTGAGGCGGATCACCGCCCCTGTCCCGAGCCCTGCCCATCACATTCAGGCCTATTCTAAAACTGGCGGTGGGCAAGATTGAAGAAGCCCTTGATAGCATTATTGTAGAGCGGGTGCTCACGATGCGTGCAGATGGATCGACTAAAGTCGTTGATTCTCAAAAATACTGGGCTTAAACTATTATCCCTTTTTTTTGCGCTAATCCTCTGGTTCTATGTCAATGCGAAGGGAATGCTTGAAACCAACTATGTTGTACCCCTTGGATATCGCAATCTACCATCTTCTCTGGTGATGGTCGGTGAGCCGGTTGATTATGTGGATATTCGAGTGAAGGCGCGGGAGGGGATTCAGAATCAGTCTACTCCACAACAAATAAGTGCTGTGGTGGACCTCTCGGGGGCCAAACCGGGTGAAGCTGTATTCTATCTTAGTGAAAAGAATGTCCAAGCCCCTACCCATGTGGAGATCCTGCGGGTCTCCCCTCGTATCATCAAAGTCAGGCTTGAGCCAGTGGTGACAAAACGGGTGGGGGTGGTTGCTGAATTGGTCGGAAAACCTGCACAGGGGCGGGTGGTCAAGAAAATAGATGTGGACCCATCTGTGGTGACCGTGCTAGGCGCCCAGAGCCTGGTCAATCCATTACAGAAGGTGTCCACAGCACCGATAGACCTCACTGGGGCCCACAGTACCTTCTCAAAGGAAGTCTCCCTTAAACCTCTGGGCAAAGAGGTTCGCGTGGTGGAACAAGGGCCTTTGGTCGTTCGTGTGATCCTGGGAGAGGAGAGATAGCAGAAAGCCCGCCAAAGGATGCTGGAAGATTTTTTGAGGCGGTTTGGGACAATTCAAAAGTATCAGAAAGGAGAGGCAAATGGGGAAAAATGGTTACATGATCACGGCCACTGTTCTTATTAGCCTATGGGGTGGGATACCGGCCCTTGCGGGAGACGAGCTGGCCATTGTCAATGGTGAGGTCATCACGGCTGAGGAACTTGACAGCAGAATGAAGGGGCTTGCCCCTCAGATGCGGATGCATTATATGTCCAGCGAAGGTAAGTCAGAGTTCCTGGATCAGCTCATCACGGGTGAGGTCCTCTTTCAGGAAGGTCTACGGCTCGGACTCGACAAGGACAATGGTGTTCAAGCCAAGATAGAACAAGCAAAACGCGACATCCTGGTTAATTCGACCGTCAACAAAATCATTGGTGAAAAGCTGGGTGAACCGCAGATTAAAAAGTACTATGCTGATCACAAAAAGGACTTCAGGCAGGTCAAGGCGAGCCACATCCTGGTGGATCAGGAAGATCAGGCCAAGGCAATTTACAAGGAACTGAAGGGTGGGGCAGACTTCGCAGAATTGGCCAAGAAGCATTCTAAGGATACTTCCACAAAGGATAATGGGGGAGATCTGGGCTATTTTGCCCGGGGTCAAATGGTCAAGCCCTTTGAAGAGGCGGCCTTTTCACTCAAGGTCAACAAAGTGAGTGAACCGGTACAGACCAGCTTTGGTTACCATGTCATCAAGGTACTGGACATCAAGGAACCCAAGAAGTTTGAGGAGATAACTCCTGAGGACCTCAATATCGTGAAGGGCCAGATGCTCAATGAAGAGATAGATCGCCTAAAAAAGACGGCCAGGATAGAAGTTCACAAGGAGAGGATTAAATAGAAAGCGCACTACGGATGTTTAAGTGCCCAATGGGAGGCTATCCTGTATCGGTCGCGGATCCTTCCACTGGACGGGCCGGCTTGGTAAGGGCAATGTCATTAGATAACTGAGGGTTATGTACTATATCCTCATCTGGGGACAACCTAGGGACAACCGGCCTATCTACAATCTTCACTACTACATCTCTTAGATATTTGGGATCTAAGTGACTGTACCTTAAAGTCGTCTTAATGTCTTTATGTCTCAATAGTTCTTTAGCTGCCTGTGCCTGGCGAATTACTCATTGTTGTCCCAAAGAAGCAATCCTATTGACACCTGTTACGTAATATGTTACAGTCATCTCTGTGATTCGATCTTTCCGGCACAAAGGTCTTGAGAAATTGTTCTTGATTGGCAGTAAAGCCGGAATCAGAGCGACGCATGCTAAACGATTGCGTTTAATTCTCGGCCGCCTGGATGCTGCTCACGAACCTCAGGATATGAATCTTCCGGGCCTCAGACTGCACCAGCTTACCGGTAAGCTGAAAAGTTATTGGGCAGTTGAAGTAAGCGGGAATTGGCGTGTGATTTTTAAGTTCCACGAACATGCTGCGTGGGATGTCGATTATCTTGATTACCATTGAAGGAGGATGGGTCCATGATGTATAACCCCCCGCATCCTGGTGAAGTGCTGAAGGAGTTGTGTCTTCAGCCTCTTGGTTTATCTGTGACGCGTGCGGCGAAAGCTCTTGGTATTACGCGTAAGACCCTTTCCCAGTTGCTGAACGGTCATATCGGTGTGAGCCCGACCATGGCGATCAGACTTGCCTTGGCAACGGATACGACTGCGGAGAGCTGGCTCAATATGCAGACAGCCTATGATCTTTGGCTGGCCAAACAGAAGAACAAGCGACTGAAGGTCGAACGGCTTGAGGTAGCATAAGGGGTAGAAGACTTTTATTTTTGCACAGACCATTTGGGACACACCTCAAGCTATTTATTCTTGAAGATTGGCGGATGGAGCTTATTGACTGAAATGCTGATCTTTGATTTATTCCTATCTATATAAGATTCCATCTGGAAAGGCACACGAGTTTTTTGACCAGACGAGATTGCGGTGGGCTTTGCGTGTTTAAGTTCCAAGCCCCACATACTGCGGCTTGTACTCCTCGATTACTGGGTTAGGAATACGGAGGAATTCCCATCGACTACGCCGTAGATGACCAATTCATCGCTTTTTGAATCGGGCATGCCAGGAGAGCCGGATGGCATTCCGGGCAATGCAATACCGTCCAAATCGGGTTTCTCTGTGATTAGCTTCTTTACGGCTTCAATGGGAACATGGCCTTCGACGAAGTAATCTCCAACCTTTGCGGTATGGCAGCTCTGCATATTCTCAGGTATCTTATATTGCCTTTTTATCGGGGCGACGTCAGCCTTTTCAACGACCTGAACGGACATTCCATTTTCTCTTAAGTAATCGATATAGAGCTTGCAGCATCCGCAAAGCGGGGTTTTGAAAACAGTAAATTCTAAATGGCTGATATCGATCTTATCCTTAGCTGTAGTGGCGGAACTTTTCGACTGATCCGCGTTTTTCACGCACCCCCACGAAAGTATGACCGCTAGAATGAAAATAAATGCCAGAATTGTTATCATGGATTGGGTCCTCACTTAATAATTATACCCTAAATTAGGAACCGGTCAATTGCAGGAAAAGGGGATTCAGTGTTCACTGCGTTGTCTTGGCCTGGAGTTTTTCCATGGCGATCTCCCGCATGCGGAATTTCTGAAATTTGCCGGTAACGGTCATCGGAAACTCCTCCACAAACCAGATATTACGCGGGATTTTAAAGTGGGCAATCTTACCCTTACAGAAATCCCTTATTTCATCCTCGGTTGCGCTTTTACCCGAATGCAATTGAATCCAGGCCGCAACTTCCTCGCCATAATGTTCATCCGGGATACCGAACACGGCCACCTCCGCCACTT
>DATECO010000141.1:0-2774 GCA_035286865.1 Nitrospiria bacterium
CCGAGCGCGGGGTATGGGGTCATGGTTCGACATGGGCTTCGACCAGGACGATCAGATCAGCGGTGATTTTATAAACGTATGGCATCAGCCGGCGATGCACCCCTTGCCATGACAGTCCGCCAATGGTACTCTATTAAGGGGATTGCTCCCTCTTTGAAAAACCAGTAATAATGACCCAGCCAGTGTCCTATCTATACATTGAGTCTCGTGAGGCCCTTGAACAGGGGATAAAGTACCTGGACCATGCCGAGGTGATCGGCGTGGATACGGAAGGGGATTCCCTCCACAGTTATCAGGAGAAGGTTTCCCTGATTCAGATTAGCGGAAATCATCACGATCTCATCATCGACCCTTTGGCCCTGGGCGATCTCTCGCCTCTCACCGGACTTCTCAGCAGGCCGGATGTTGTAAAGGTCCTCCACGGGACGGACTATGATGTCGTGGTACTCAAGCGGGATTTTGGATTTCAGATCTCCCCGCTTTTTGACACCTGCCTGGCTGCCCGTGCATGCGGAATCCCAAAATATTCATTGGCGGATCTTCTAAACCGCTATTTTGGCGTATCTGCTGATAAGCGATACCAAAAGGCTGACTGGTCTGCCCGGCCTCTTCCGGAGAAATGGCTCGAGTATGCCGCAGTGGATACGCATTACCTTCCCCAGCTCTATCAAGTCCTTAAAACCGAGCTAGAGGCTAAGGGCCGGTTGGAGATGGTGGAGGAGGAGTGCCAACTTCTCACCCTAAGGGAATGGACCGGTAAACCTTTCGAGCCAAGCGACTATCTCCGGATCAAAGGTATAACCAAACTCCCGGATCAGGCTCAACGGGTAGCCCGAGCCCTGGCCATAGCCCGAGACCAGATGGCGCGAAAGCTTAACAGGCCTGTCTTTAAGGTCTTCTCCGACCAAGACCTGCTCCTTATGGCAAACAAGCAGCCCCGAACGGATCAGGAACTGGCCACACTCTTTCCAAGGCCCAGCCACTCTATCCGGAGGAGGGCCGCCTTCTGGCTCTCGGCCATTCGCCAGGGACTCCAAGACAGATCGCCGTTACCCTCCCCTCCCATTAACAGAAGTCAATCCTTCTCGGCTGCACAACAGGCGCTCTATCACCGGCTGCGGGAGTGGCGTGACGCCCAGGCCCGGACAGAGGGAGTGGAACCGGCCATGGTCCTCTCAACCCATGAGCTCCGGCAATTGGTCTGGGCCTGGCCAAAGACCCCGGAGGACTTAGCGCAGATCCCTTTCCTCCGGCGCTGGCAAGTGAAACAATACGGAAAAGACCTGATCACTCAGCTCAATCTCACCTATTCCCATCTAAGGTAAAAGCGGTAAGTCCCCCAGCTCACGGTTCTAGATGCCATGCCATCATGGCGTCTCTGTGATTCGGAATCGCCGCTCATTGCCTGACCCTCCATATACCATGAAGACCCGCTTCCACTCACGGATTTGGTAAACTGCCCAGGCGTTCGGCTTTCCCTGGTAATAGGCATCTTGATCTTCGCCGGTGGCATTAAAATAGATCGGTTCTGTAAAGCCCGCATCCAGGACATTTTCCAAAAGGCAGTCAGTTGTAAAACCCTTTCCTTTTAGGGAGATCTGACCTAATATTGAAAGAATCTCTTGAGAATTATTTAGGGTGATTGATTCCATCTAAACCTCATTCTTGATCATTACTATTCTAACTTGGACACAGCCCGAAAGCAATTTTTTATGTGGGGCCCGTGCGGCAACAGTGGGAAATGTCCTCTGACCTGCCCGCCCCTGCCCGTCCGGCAGGCGGGGGCAGGCAGGTGCCCCTACGCCCGCCCGGCACAGGCCAAGCCAGATGCCGGGCCAGCTTGACCGTACAAAGATTTTTGGTATGCTTACGTACGTTAAGTCCGTTAGGTCGGTTTAGGCTGTTGAGTCCGTAAACGGACCTAACAGAACCAACGGACACAACGGACCTAACGTCATTAAAATAACTAATGAATAGCCAATCAAAAGAGAGATTCAAGGAGCAACTCCTCAAGGTCATGGATCAGAAGAATCACTGGGCCTGGAGATATTTCAGCGGTGATCAGATCACGCGTGACCAGCTCAAACTCCACTTTCGACAAGAGTATGCGGTGTACATACGGGATTTTCCTGTCTTTCTCTCCCGTATCCACGGAAAAAATCCGCCCATGGAGGTCCGCCAGGATCTCGCCGCTAATATCTTTGAAGAGGAGACCGGAGGGCTTACTGTGGGAAAATCTCATCCCGAGCTATTTCTCTACCTGATGGAGGGTTTAGGATTCAAGCAAGACGAGTTCGAAGACGTGCCGCTACTTCCTGCCAGCCACCGCTATCGCGAATGGCTGGACAAGATTACACTGAGCGGCTCGTGGGTTGAAGCGGCTGCGGTCACAACCATCTTCGTGGAAGGCAGCGTCAAGGACCGGCAGGAGATCGATCCGTCCTTACCTCCAGATCTTGCCGATGTGAAACATAAGATTCTAGATCACCCATTGGTTAAATTTCACAAGGTCGATCCCATGTATCTGGATCTCATCCGTGCCCATCATACCATCGAAGGTTCCCACCGTATCGCTGCATGGAAGATGGTCTTAAATCACGCCACGACACCGTCCTATCAAAAGAAGGTTTGCCAGGGCCTTGAGCATTCCCTAAAACTGTGGCTCGCTTACAGAGATGGCGTCGCCCGCGCCTGCAAGCTCTCGCCCTAAATGGAGTCTCGCCTGACGTAACACACTTGCCTGCCTTATCTCCCAGATCATCCCACTTGCCTTT
>DATECO010000142.1:0-10588 GCA_035286865.1 Nitrospiria bacterium
GGATGGCAACGACCGCCTCCACCGTGACATCCTCTTGTCCCTGATGCCAGCAGTCATAGTCCGTGACCAGGGCAAGGGTCGCATAACAGATCTCGGCCTCCCGGGCCAGTTTGGCTTCGGTCACGTTGGTCATACCGATCACGTCTGCCCCCCACTGACGGTAGATCTGCGACTCTGCCCGGGTGGAAAATTGGGGGCCCTCAATGCAAAGATAGGTTCCACCCCGATGGACCCTCACCCCCCGTGCCTCTCCAGCCCGCTGGATCGCCCCCGCGAGTTCTGCACAGACAGGATCGGCAAGAGAGACATGGGCCACAATCCCGTCCCCAAAGAAGGTACCCACACGCTGCCGGGTATGATCGTAAAATTGATCCGGAATCACGACCTCCCCTGGGTGGATCTCCTCCTTCATGCTACCCACGGCACTGACCGAGAAGATCCTTTCTACCCCAAGCACTTTCATCCCGTAAATGTTGGCCCTGAAATTAATCTCACTGGGCGCGATCCGATGTCCCTTTCCGTGCCGTGCAAGAAATGCGATGGAGACACCCTCCAAATCGCCCAGCAGATACTCGTCCGAAGGGCTACCGAAAGGGGTCTTCACCTTGACAGACCGGGCACGTCGAAGTCCCTCCATTTCATAAAGCCCGCTGCCACCTATTATTCCGATGCTTGCACGGGGCATGCACTCCTCCTCTGCAATCTGGGGGCCCGTTCGATGAAGTCGGTTCCGACTGCCTCCCCGATCCGGTCCAGCACTTTTTCAGTCACCTGTGTAGCTTGATCGCCTGGCTCAAGATCCACCCAGCAGACGCGGGGCTCCTTTCTAAACCAGGTCATCTGCCGTTTGGCATACCGGCGGGTATCCCGCTTGATCAGGCGTCCCGCCTCCTGGAGGGAGTATAGACCCTTTAGGTAATCCACGACCTGACGGTATCCCAGACCTTGCATCGAAGGTAAAGACTCATGGTAGCCTGAGTGGAACAAGCGCTCCACCTCCTCCACCAATCCTGCACGGATCATTTCATCCACCCGGATATCGATCCTCTGATAGAGGTCCTCCCGCTCCCGTCGAAGGCCGATCACGACCGCGCGGTCTGCGAGAAATGAAGGATCACCCTCTCCGCCTAAGGCGGACCTGTGCCCCTGGTGATGCTGCGTGAGTGGGACACCGGTCAAGATAGCCACCTCCAAGGCACGCACGGTCTTCACTTGGTCACAGGGATGGATCCGGTGGGCCGCCTCAGGGTCCACCTCAACCAGTCTGCGATGGAGATGACCAGGGCCAAATAACTTTTCTTCTTCAACCAGGCGATTGCGAATCTCCCAGTCGGCTCTAGGACCCGGCCACAGCCCATAGAGAAGGGCCTTAAGGTAAAGCCCTGTTCCTCCCACAACCACTGGGGTCTTGCCCCGGCGGTAAAGGCGGATGATGATCTGCCGCGCCATTTCTCTGTACCGGCCCGCGCTGAAGACTTCATCCGGTTTGACGATGTCAATAAGGTGGTGAGGCACGCTGGCCCGTATTTCCGGACCAGGCTTATCGGTGCCGATATCCATGCCCAGATAGATCTGGCGAGAATCGGCACTAATAATCTCGCCACCCAGTTCCTCGGCCACCCTCACTGCGGCCGGGCTTTTGCCAACTGCTGTAGGACCCAAGATGACGATCACATTCTTGCTGTTCATATTTCGTTAGACGCTATTCGTTATTCGATAATCGTGTTAAGATTTACCGAATAACGGTTAACGGTTAACGTGTAACGAACTCAGCGGCGAAACATCACTTCCAATTCCCTCAGGGTGAATTTCATCCTCAGAGGCCGGCCATGCGGACAGGTAACTGCCTCTGGTAACTTGAGAATATCTATCAGCAGGGCCTTTATCTCAGGAGAGGTCAAGGCCTCATTGGCCTTGACGGCACCATGGCAGGCCAGGGTGGCCACAAGGCTGTTCTGTCTATCCTGGGCCGAAGGCGTCTTCTCCAAATCGATCCAGTCCTCGAGGAGGCCTAGTATCAGGCCCTGGAGATCCGCCCTGGCCAGGAAAGTCGGGATAGAACGAATGATCAAGGTCTTGTGACCGAATGATTCGATCTCAATCCCCACAGACTCTAGATAGCCCATCCATTCCTTCAGGATCATCGCCTGGGCAATCGGAAGCTCCAGCGTTTGGGGGATCAACAACCGCTGAATTGGGATTTGTGAAGATCGAATGCCCTCCAGAAATCTCTCGTATAAGACCCGCTCGTGAGCCGCATGCTGATCAATAATCCATAACTCTCCACGAATGCTTGCAATAATATAGGTATTATGAATCTGTCCGAGCGGCAGAACCTGTTCCGAAAGTCCTGGCAGGTCAGACTCTGTCTTCCTGTCCGCCAGGTGTGGAGCCACAAGCCCAGGTTCCTGAAATGCAGGGGATCGCATGGACGGTGGCTGCACTTCCGTGGCCGGGCTAGCATGATCCCACTTGAGATAGGCTGGTTCCGCCTCATGTACGTGATCCGTCTTTCCCGTGTCCCAACGCGATCCAGGTGGATAGAGTTCAGCTCTGGATATCCGTTCAAGCCCGGTCTTTACGCTCTCCTTAATGAGGTCATAGATCAACCTCTGGTCATGAAATCTGACCTCCCGTTTTGTGGGGTGGACATTCACGTCTAGCATCGGCCCATCCATCTCCAAAAAAAGAAGGACGACAGGGTGCTGACCCTTCAGAAGTGAGATGTCATAGGCCTCATACACCGCGTGGAGGATAAAGGGACTGGAAACGGCACGACGATTAACAAAAATCTCTTGATAGGACCGGGTACTCTTTGTATAAGGAGGTCTTGAGATTGCCCCCCATATTTTTACCTTCGCCCACTCATCCTCCAGCACGACAAGGTGCTCGGTGAAGGGCCTTCCGTACACCTGCTGGATACGCTGCATCCTCTCCGGAACCGATGGGAAATCCGCCAGTAGTTTACCCTCATGGGAAAGGCGAAACGAGATCTGAGGGTGTGCCAACGCCTGTTGATGGAGGAGACGGGAGATATGAGCAAGTTCGGTCGACACTGATCTGAGAAATTTTAGACGGGCCGGGGTATTATAGAAGATTTCCCTGATCTCGATCAGGGTCCCCGGCGGGGTGCCTGCCTCCCGGACCTTCAGGAGGTGGCCTCCCTCGAGAAGGACTTCCGTTCCCTCCGCCTGATCCTCTGCCTGATCCGCCTCAGGCGGAGGATGAGGCGGAGGACTGCCTGCCTGGGGTGAGGTCGCCATACGGACCTTCGAAACCGCTGCAATACTGGGTAGGGCCTCGCCACGAAACCCCAGAGTCTGGATGGAGAGGAGGTCCTGATCGGTCCGGACCTTGCTGGTGGCATGTCGTTGAAAGGCCAGCAGGGCATCCTCCCTGCACATCCCTTCACCATCATCCTGGACCCGGATCAGCAGCCTGCCTCCCGCTTTTACATCCACCTCGATCCGGGTGCTACCGGCATCAATGGAATTTTCGATCAGTTCCTTGACCACCGAGGCCGGACGCTCTATCACCTCTCCCGCCGCGATCTGGTTCACAAGGGCTACCGGTAAAATGGCAATTTTACCTGATAGAGTAGTCTTTTCTGCCATGGTTTCTCTATCTAATCTCCGCCAATTTATTCTTGGCCAGACTGGCCTCATTGGAAAGCGGATGTTCCTCGATCACCTTTTTTAGATAACTTCTTCCCTTTGCCTTGTCCCCCACCTCCAGATAGGAGTAGGCCGCTTTGAGCAACGCGGTAGGCACCTTTTCACTCTTAGGAAAATTCTTGGATACGCGGTCAAAGGACTCGATCGCGTTAAAGAAATCCTTCTTACTATAGAAGCACTCCCCCAGCCAGTAGAGGGCATGTGGGGTCAGGGTAGATTCAGGAAATTGTTTAAGAAAGCTTTGAAACCCGGCCGCGGCCAGGTCGTAGTTTCCCTTGAGATAATCATTATAAGCCAGGTTGTAGACCTCCATGGGCGTCAGACTACTCAGGGGAGGCCGACCCGGCAATATCACCTTCTTTTCCTCCTGCGGGCTAGAGGTTTTTGGCTCCCGACCGGTATCCTGCGTGGCAGGAGAAGATTCGGATGAAATGGCCAAACGGCTCTCCAGCCCCTGCAACCTCGTGTCCAGTTGGCTGGTACGATTGGCCTGTTCATCCATCTTCTGCATCAACTGTGAGAGGGTGTGACGATCCTCCTCAAGCCTACCCTGGAGTGACTGAAGATCGATGGCGAGTTGGTCCATCCTGACTGCCAATTCACCTTTGGATTTTTGGGCCGCCTCCAGGAGGCCCTTCGGCCGATCCGTGCCCTCCAGCAATTGCTTGAGCCGGGCCTGCTCCGCCTGAGCCTTTTCCAGGTCCATCTGCACATCCACAAGGTCTGCCTGAAGAGCACAACCCGCAAACAGAATAAAAATCCCTGCCAAGAGACCCTTAGCGACAAACTGTGTTCCTCTCAACATCCAAAACACTCCTCTATCTCTGCGTGGGCGCCCGTGCGCCCTTCGACAGGCCTGTCCTGAGCCAAGTCGAAGGGCTCAGGGTAACCGGTCATGGCGAGCCTGTCGAACCATGCCCCACACCCTCCGTGTTCAGGCAGAGCCTGGAGCACGGTCTTATCCCCAAAGCCGAGAACCGGCCTACCGTGAGTCCATCAGAAAGTGAGACCGGCGATTTTTCCCCCAGCAGTCTTCAAAGTGATCGGTGCAGACCGGCCGCTCCTCCCCATAACTAATCGTGGACAGACGGGAGGCATCGACCCCCATGGCGACTAGGAATCGTTTTGTCGCTTCGGCACGGCGCTGGCCGAGGGCTAAGTTGTACTCTGTCGTCCCCCGCTCATCACAGTGACCCTCAATCTTGACCCGAGCCCGGGGATTTGCCTTAAACCATTGTGCGTTGTTTTCCAAAATTTCCCTGGCATCGGAACGTATCTCCGATCGATCAAAATCAAAAAAGATATCTGCCAGTGTACCGGCCTCCGATTCCCTCACGATGGGTTGCTCCTCCACCACGGGAGGCTGCTCCCTTTTGGTAACCTCTGGAGGCGCAACTGGTTTTTCCTTCACCTCGATGGCCTGTGTCGTGGTAGCCACTTTTTTGGCACAACCCCCAGAGCTCACCATCAAGAGAAAAACGACAAATACCGCCAGTAGAGTGCTCATTTTTTTCATTTCACTTTTCCTCCTTTCCTCATTAGACCAGACAGAGTGCTGGAACCCTGAGCGAATACTTTTAATTCCATGACCAGCCTGGGACGATTTCGTTGGCCGTCGTGAATGTTAATTGCTCTTCATCCTTCCCCCCCGGCGTGATCAGGTAGAGATGACTTTTCCCTCCTCGCATGGAACTGAAGACCAGATAACGGCCGTTCGGCGACCAGGAAGGGGCCTCATCATTCCAAGCACCATCCGTGATTTGCAGCATGGACTGTCCATCCGGGCTGATCAGGCAAAGCTTAAGATCGCTCTCCCTCCGGCAGGTGTAGGCGATCCAATCCCCCTTGGGCGACCATGCGGGTGAGGTGTTGTAGTTGCCCTCAAAGGTCAACCGCCGCACATTGCTCCCGTCTGCATCCATGAGATAGATCTGAGGTGTTCCACCACGATCCGAGTTGAAGGCAATCTGCTGACCCGTGGGGGACCAGGTGGGGGAAAGATCATCCCCCAGTGAAAAGGTGAGGCGCTGAGCCCGCACGGTCTCCGCCTTAAGAGAATGCCCCCCTTCACCTCTTAGGTCAGGTAAGTCGGCTATATAGACCTCCGCGTTGCCATCCTTGGTTGTGGCAAAGGCAATCCGATCTCCCGCAGGCGACCACGCTGGAGAGATATTAAGACCTGTGAAAGCCACCAGCTTTGTCCGCCGCGCCGTCACCAGCTCGTGCAGGTAGATGCTGGGATTCCCATCTTTATAGGTCACGTAAGCGAGGTACCGCCCATCCGGACTCCACCGAGGAGTCAGAGCGATACTCCTATCCCCGGTAATCCGCCTGGGATCATAGCCATCGTAATCCATAATATAAATCTCTTTAAACCCGCTCTGGTCCGAGGCATAGGCGATGCGGGTCTGTGCGATCCCCCGTTCACCGGTGAACCGGTAGACCACCTCGTCCACAAAGCGGTGAATGATGAGACGGAACTGCTTTTCAGGCGGGTGGAGCTGTCCAACGTATCTTCGTTCCAATATGGTCGCCCCTGTAGGTACGTCATATACATGGCCATCAAAGCGGTAGTCTCCACTCGTCCGGATCAGCTTCCCCCAAATCGCCGCCTGGATTCCTTCGGTACCCAATGGCCTGACCTCCTCAGTCAAGGGGTGATTCGAAAATTTCCACTTCGGGTCAGTCACCTCCATCGGCCGAAATACCTGTGAACGCTGCAGGTCCTTGAGCAGGACGTCCCTGACGAGTTTCGAGTCCTGTTGGGAGATATCCTGGTTCTGAAGCGGAAGCAGACCCACAAGTATCTTCTCCGCCTCGGCCTTAAAAATCTCCAGTGTCACCTCCGCTCGCAGAGGCCTGATCCCCCAGGCCACGACTGCCAGCAGAACAAGCCCCATGAAAACTGTCACAACTATCCCTGAACCCCGATCATGGGCGGTCCTTGAGGCGAGCGGATCAGAAATGAATTTTTTCTTCATCTACAGTCAATAATCCCTTCCCTGGAAGGGGATTATCAACCCTTTGCCTTTCCTTGGAAATCATGGGCTCGGGAATTTAGTTTAGGTAACTCTGATCCAGAACATAGATCAATCTCATCTTCAGGAGTTCCTCCGGGTATCCGGGCGGGGGAGGAGGCAGCGGACCCAGGGTTGCCCTCAGAGCCGCCTGGTCATAAAAAAGATTGCCCGAACTTTTCTCCAGTCTGACAGCGCTATCGATCCTACCAGACCTCGAGATCGAAAAGGCCACGATGGCCTCCATCCGCTGACCTTCAATGGAGGTAGGAGGAGGAGACCAGCGTTTCCTGATTTCCCTTCCGATCAGGGCGTGGTAGTATTCGAATTCAGTATAAGGTTTCTGAAGGACCGGCATGATCTCCGGTATGCCCGGGATCTTGTTAACCGCTTCCTTTGTTTCCTCCACCTTTTCCTTCTGGGGCTCTTTCAAGATCCGCGGTTTCTCCGTCACGAGTGTCTCTTTTTTCACAGGTCTTTTCTTCTCAACGGGCTTGGCCATCCTGGCCTCTTTCTTAATCCGGAGGGGCTCGTGTCTTTCGACCTTGGGTCTCTGCTCAACCGTTTTCGGCCCTTGTTCTAGCAGGTGCTTGGGCTGCTCAACGCGCTCCTGTGGCAATCTAACCAATTCCACTTGCTGGATCAGCGGTATGAAACGCCTTTGGGGCCAGATAAACGAGGAGAGGACCAGTGTCAGAAACAACAGCCCGTGAAACGCAAATGAAAGAATAAGCATCCGCCTTATGGTCACAGGATACCATCCCTTTCCCTGATCCATTGATAAGGGGCCATCTGCTGCGTTGCCACTGCGTCCCCGCATCCTCACGTACAAACGAGTACGCTCCGGTGCGGTTACTTGCTGTGCCTTGCATCTGACCCCTTCTCAATGTCCAGGGTTGAAGAACCCTGCCTTCACAGGCAGGGATTCTTCGACCCGAGTGGAGAAAACATCTTTTGTATTCGCTCGCTAACCCCGCCTTCACAGGCGGGGACTGCGCTCGCTGTGCGTGTTCAAAATGCCTTGCGCATTTACCTGCGGCATTGACCCCTCGAGGGCTCCTCACCTCAATGACTCAGGTTCCACTGGATTTGTCACCATCCCCAGGCGGTCGATGCCGACCCGCTTAATGATGTCCATAATCTGAACGATCATCCCATACGGCACCTGTTCATCGGCCCGGAGATATACAGCAATCTCTGGATTTGTCTTAGCCCGGTCGGTGAGTGATTGTTCAAGTCGGTTCAAACTCATCTCGTCACGGTCCAAGAATACCGTCTGCCGTCTGCTCACGGTCAGGACAATCCTCTCTTCGGGTTGGATGGTGTTGGTCGCAGACTTCGGAAGATCCACATCGATTCCCCTGTAAAGCAGCGGCGCCGTTACCATGAAGATAATCAGGAGCACCAACACCACATCCACCAGGGGAACGACATTAATCTCGCTGAGGAGCCGGGACCGATGAATCGTCTGCATATAACTCTAAACCGCCGTTCTGACCTTCGACAACCGCTCCTCCACTCGATTGATAAAATCAGCGGAGAAGGTCTCCATCTCACCGACCAGGATCTTGACACGATTGACATAATAATTATAGGCCACCACCGCCGGAATGGCCGCAAACAGCCCTGCGGCCGTTGCCAGCAAGGCCTCTGCCACCCCTGGGGCTACCGCGGAAATACTGGCTGTTCCCAGCCTGCCGATCGCCTGAAAGGAATCCATAATTCCCAGCACCGTCCCGAAAAGGCCAATAAATGGAGAAACATTCCCGGTCGTGGCCAGAAAGGTCAGATGCTCCTCAAAACGGATAATTTGTCTCTCCACCGCAGTTCGCAACCATCCCTGTACACTGCGCATACTGAGAGTCCGGTCCATCTCTGGATCCAGGTACGGCTGCAGATAGTTGTAAACATCAAGAAAAACCCCGGCCAGCGGGCTGTAGAAAAGATACTCGGCCCTTCTCTTGAGATCGGTCAGATCCTCGATCTTGTGATAGAAAGCGATGAATCGGCGGTTCTCTGCCACGGCCCTCCTCAGCACTCGCCATTTATAAAAAATAATGGCCCATGAAACCACCGATAGCAGGAGCAGGATCACCAAGACAAACTTGGTCACCGCCCCAGCCATCACAATCAGGGTCAGCAGATTCGAGCTTAAAAGGTCAAAACCCAATGGTCAGTCTCCTCATTACACAGTGCCGAGTGTTCAGTTCAACACTAATACGGGGTCGACGGGATTTGAACCCGCGATCTCATGCGTGACAGGCATGCGTGTTGGACCAGGCTACACCACGACCCCCAGGTCAGTGAATAGTGATCAGTGCTAAGTGGTTAGTGGATAGAAAGCGAGAGAGTTGCTTCGCGTTTTTATCAGCACTCATCACTCACCACTAAACACTCAACACTTCTTCTGGTAGGCGGAACAGGGATCGAACCTGTGACCTTCGGCTTGTAAAACCGACGCTCTCCCAACTGAGCTATCCGCCCAACAAAGCTAGCTGATTCGAGCGCGACCCGAAGGGTCGGATGCGCGAGAATATGCCTTTGACTCTAAAACCTGCACCAAGGAATCAGCGCTTGCTTAAAAAAAACAATTCACTTAAACTGAGTAATAGTATCAACTTGGATTTTCTTTGTCAATAAAAATGCCCGCACAAAGGCCCCTGAAAAATTTCATCAATCATGTCTCTCAGACGATCCTAATCAGTTTCGTTTTGCTCGCCTGCGAAAAGGACGGAGTGACCAATCCGCTAACCGGGAAGCCGGTCTGGACAAACTTTGAGACCGGTGCAAACGTAAAGGCGTTGGCCTTTGAGGGCGATGATCTGTGGCTGGGACTCTCCAATGGCATTATCCGTTACAACACGAAAACCCCCGACACCCACCAAATCTACACCACACGAAGCACCCAGGGGGGACTCATGAGCAACGGCGTCTATACGCTCAAGGTGGATCGCGAGGGGAGCAAGTGGATTGGCACCTACGGGGGTGGCCTGACGAGATACGATGGCCGCCAGTGGTTCACCTTCACCCCCTATGGGGGAGGACTGGCCGTCTCCTACGGGAAGGAGTGGCAGATCTACCCCTCCGGCACAGGGTTAGGAGATCTCTGGGTCTATGACATCGCCTTTGATGTCCAAGGGAATCTCTGGGTGGCCACATGGAAAGGGGTCAGCAAATTTGACGGCAAGAACTTTCTGACCTACACAACGGAGGACGGGCTAATCGATAAATGGGTTTATGCGATTGCGATCGACCGTAAGGGGATCTTTTGGTTCGGTACTGAGGGCGGGGTGACCCGCTACGATGGGAAGATCTGGAAGAGCTACACGCACGCCGATGGTCTTGGGGCAGAGATCGCCGAGACCACACCCCCTTCCTATAAAGCACCCAGCCCGCACCATACGACCCCTGAGAAGGTGGTGGCCAATGCAAATCCCAATTATGTATTAGCACTTGCCGTGGATCAGGCCGATCATAAGTGGTTTGGGACCTGGGGCGCGGGATTAAGCCGCTTTGACGGAAAATATTGGAAGACCTACACCAAGAAGGATGGCCTGGGTGGAAATTTTATCCACACGGTGGCGATTGACCCGAAGGGCACCCTCTGGGTCGGCACAGATGGCGGGGTGAGCAAATTCGATGGAAAGAACTGGAAGACTTACACCACCCGGGATGGCCTTCTTAACAACAACGTCTTCTCGATCGCCTTCGACCACGAAGGCCACAAGTGGTTCGGCACCTGGAAAGGCCTGAGCAAGCTCGAAGAACCGTAAAGAAATTCTCCATTACAGATTCATTCCCAGGCGCATCACGAGGAGCTTGATCTCAGTCATCGCCTCCATGGCGTATTTAACCCCTTCGCGTCCAAGCCCGGAGTCCTTCATCCCGCCATAGGGC